>NZ_JBHXRK010000029.1:0-97133 GCF_042716875.1 Streptomyces sp. NPDC058646
GGGGGGTTCGGTCGCGCCGCGGGGCGGCCGGGCCCGGCCGGGCGGCCCCCGCCCCCCCCCCCCGGGGGCCGGGGGGGGCCCCCCCGCCCGGGGGGGGGGCCCCTCTCGCGCAGGGGGAGGCAGCCGGGTCTTCGGGGGGCGGGGTGTACGGGGCCGGGCCGCACGGGCACGCGGGGCCGGGCCGGGCGGCGCGGCGCCGGGTCGGGCTGCTGCATGGTGCACGGGGCCGGGCCGGGGCTCGGGTGGGGCCGGGCCGGGCGGGATCGCACGCGGGGCCGGGCGGCGCGGTGGCGGGCGGCGCGGGCCGGCGGCGGGGGTGCCGGGCCGGGGTTCGGGTGGTGCGGGTGCGGGTGCGGGTGCGGGCGCGGGCGCCGGGCCGGGGCTCCGGCGGACCCTGGCCGGGCGGTGGAACCGGCCTTGTCCACAGGCTTCCGCACCCGCCGAGCGCAGCGGATAGGCTGGGCGGATGACGCGAGCCGAGCAGCCAACGGTCGTGACCGCCCCGGCGAACCCCACCTACGACGAAGCCCTAGCCGCGGATTCCCGCGAGCGTGCGGTGCGCGCACTGCTGCGCACCCCAGGGCTCCGCCGGCTGTGGAGCGCCCACATGGTCAGCGGCATCGGTGATGCCCTGGCCCTGCTGGTGCTGGTGCTGCTGGCCTACCAGGCGGCCGTCTCGGAGGCGGCCTTCGGCGGGGGCTACCGCGGGGCCGCCCTCGCGGTCACCGCGGTCTTCGGGGTCCGCATCCTCGCCACCCTCCTCTTCGGCGCGGTGCTCCTCGGCCCGCTGGCCGCGCTCGTCGCCCCCGGCGGCAAGCTGGACCGGCGCTGGACGATGATCGGCGCCGACGGCATCCGGCTCGGGCTCTTCGTCGTGGCCCCCCTCTGGCTCGACTGGATCCCGGCCCACGCGCTGACCGCGCTGCTGGCCACCGTCTTCGTCTCCGGCGCAGCCGAGCGGCTGTGGACCCTGGCCAAGGACAGTGCCGCTCCCGCCCTGCTGCCCGCGCCGCCGCCGGAAGGGGCGACCGTACGGCCGCTCCCGGACCACCTCGACGCGCTGCGCCGCCTGACCCTGCGCACCTCCTTCGCCGCGCTGCCCGTCGCGGCCGCCGCGCTGCTCGCCGCGACCCTGGTCGGCAAGGCCCTGGGCCTCGGCGTCGACTGGTTCGCCGCCAACCAGGCCGCGCTGGGCTCCTACGTCGCCTCCGGCCTCTTCGCGGCCTCGGTCTCGCTGCTGCTCCCGCTGGTCCTGCCCGGTACGAAGACCCCGCGCCCGCGCTCCCCGCTGGAGGGCCTGCGGGCGCCCAAGGCCGGCGACCGGCCCGACAAGGGCCGTACGGGCGCCGTCCCGCTGCTGGTGCTGGCCTGCGCGGCGACCGCCGCAGCGGTGTCCTGCTCCGCCGCCGTGGCCGTCCTGCACGCCTTCGACCTGGGCGGCGGCCCGGCAGCCTTCGCCCTGATGGTCCTGGCGCTGCTCGGCGGCACCGCGGCCGGCATCCGCGCCACCCAGGCCGGCAAGGTGCTGCCCGCGCTGTCGCGGCGCCGCCTGCTGGCCCTCGCCATAGCGGTGACCGGCCTCGCCCTGCTGCTGGCCGGCCTCGTCCCGGACACCGCGACCGTGCTGTTCCTGGCCCTGCTCGCCGGTACCGCCGCGGGCGTCGCGGCCAACACCGGCCACACCCTGCTGGACCTGGAGACCGAGGAGTTCCGCCGGGCCCGGGTCACCGAGCACCTCCAGGCCGTCGTCCGCGTGGCCGTGGCCGTGGGGGCCGTCGCCGCCCCGGCCCTCGCCGCGCTGATCGGCCCGCACCGGCTCACCGGCGCCGAGGCCGTGTTCGCGCACGGCGGCGCCGCCTTCACGCTGATGCTGGCCGGCGCCCTGCTGCTGCCGGTCGCCGTGGTGGTGCTCGCCAAGGCCGACGACCGGCGCGGCGTAACCCTGCGGCGCGACCTGCGCGAGGCCCTGCGGGGCGGGGAGCCGCTGCAGGCGCCTTCCGCCACCGGCTTCTTCATCGCCCTGGAGGGCGGCGACGGCGCGGGCAAGTCCACCCAGGTCGAGGCGCTGGCCGACTGGATACGGGGCAAGGGCCACGAGGTCGTCGTGACCCGCGAGCCGGGAGCCACCCCGGTCGGCAAGCGGCTGCGGTCGATCCTCCTCGACGTGTCCTCGGCCGGACTGTCCAACCGCGCCGAGGCGCTGCTCTACGCCGCGGACCGGGCGGAACACGTGGACACCGTCGTGCGGCCCGCCCTGGAGCGCGGCGCCGTGGTCATCTCGGACCGGTACATCGACTCCTCGGTCGCCTACCAGGGCGCGGGGCGCGACCTGTCCCCGACCGAGATCGCCCGGATCTCGCGCTGGGCCACCGACGGGCTCGTCCCGCATCTGACCGTGCTGCTGGACGTGTCGCCGGAGGCGGCCCGGGAGCGTTTCACCGAGGCACCGGACCGGCTGGAGTCGGAGCCCGCGGAGTTCCACCAGCGGGTGCGGGCCGGCTTCCTGACGCTGGCCGCATCCGACCCCGGGCGCTACCTCGTCGTCGACGCGGGGCAGGACCCCGAGTCGGTCACCACCGTCGTACGCCACCGCCTGGACCGGATGCTCCCGCTCTCCGAGGCGGAGGTCGCCGCGCAGATCGAGGCCCGCCGCCGCGCCGAGGAGGAGGCCCGGCTGCGCGCCGAGGCCGAGGCGGCGCGCAAGGCGGAGGAGGCCCGGCTGCGGGCCGAGGAGGAAGCCCGCCTGGCGCGCGAGGCCGAGGAAGCACGGATCAGGGCCGAGGCGGAGGCCGCGCGCAAGGCCGCCGAGGAGCGGCAGCGCGCCGAGGAGGAGGCCCGGGCCAGGGCCGAGGCCGAGCGGCTGCGCGCCGAGGCCGAGGAACGGGCGCGGGCGGCCGAGGCGGAGCGGGTGCGCCGGCAGGCCGAGGAGGAGGCCCGGCTGCGGGCCGAGGCCGAGGAGCGCCGGCTGGAGAAGCAGCGGCGGGCGGAGGAGGCCCTGCTGAAGGCCGAGGAGGCGCGGCGGCTGGCGGAGGCCGCGGCGGCCGAGGTCGCGGCGAAGACGGCCGCGGCGGCTGCCGCTGCGGCGGCCTCGGCAGCTCAGGCGGCTCCCGCGGCGCCCCCGGCGGCTGCTCCGGCCCCGCCGGCCGGGCCCCAGGTCCGCATGCGGAAGGACCCTTACCCGGACGGCGCGGACGACGCCGTCACGGTCGAGACGCCGCTGGTCAAGCGGACCGTCCGGCCGGACGACGTCACCCAGACCGTGCCGGTGCCGAAGGTCCCCGAGACCCCTGCCGAGGAGACCGCGGTGCTGCCGCCGGTCCGGGACGCCGACGAGACGGCCGTCCTGCCGCCCGTGCGGCCCTCCGGTGCGGCGGCTCCGTCCGGCGGCCGCGGACCGGCTTCCGCGACGCGGCCCACGGCCCGGCGCCCCGAGGAGAATCCGGCCGACCGGGTCCCGCCGGGCATCTTCCGGGACACCGACAACGACCGGACCCGGGAGCTCCCCTCGCTCGGCGAGGACGGCCGGCCGCGCCGGTCGCGCTCCGACTGGGCCGAGGAGACCCCGCTGGACGACCTGCCGACGCTGGCCGACGAACTGCTGGGCCACCACCGGGACGACGAGGACCCCGAGGACGACGGCCGCGGCCGCCGCCGCTGACGCGGCGGCGGCGAGGCCCCCGCCCGGGCGGGGGCGACGGCCGGCCGGGCCGCTCGCGCGGGCGGCCGGACCGCAGCGGATTGTCGGTGGCACGCGCCACACTGTGAACTGAACGGCTGACGGACAAAACAGGAAGAGGCGGTGGGCGGGATGCCCGTGTGGGACGACCTGGTGGGTCAGGAGCGGGTGCAGACCCAGCTGGCCGCCGCCGCCCGTGACGCCGACGCCCTGGTCACGGCCGTCACGGACAGGACGCCGCCGCCCGCCGCGTCCAAGATGACCCACGCCTGGCTGTTCACCGGACCGCCCGGCTCCGGACGGTCCACGGCCGCCCGCGCCTTCGCCGCCGCCCTCCAGTGCACCAGCCCCGACCGCGCCCTCGGGGGCGAGCCCGGCTGCGGGTTCTGCGACGGCTGCCACACCACCCTCGTCGGCACCCACGCCGATGTGGAGATCGTCCGCACCGACCTGCTGTCCATCGGCGTGAAGGAGACCCGCGACCTGGTCCGCCGGGCGCAGCTCTCCCCCGCGGTGGGCCGCTGGCAGGTCATCGTCCTGGAGGACGCCGACCGGCTCACCGAGGGAGCGGGCAACGTGCTCCTCAAGGCCGTGGAGGAACCGGCTCCGCGGACGGTGTGGCTGCTGTGCGCGCCCTCCCTGGAGGACGTGCTGCCGACGATCCGGTCCCGCTGCCGGCACCTGACCCTGCGCACCCCGCCCGTCGAGGCCGTCGCCGAGGTACTGGTCCGGCGTGACGGCATCGAGCCCGCCGCCGCCGCGGCCGCCGCCCGGGCCACGCAGGGGCACATCGGACGGGCGCGCCGGCTCGCCACCGACGAGGCCGCCCGCTCCCGCCGGGCCTCCGTGCTGAAGCTGCCGCTCCGGGTGGACGACGTGGGCGGCTGCCTCAAGGCCGCGCAGGAGCTGGTCGACGCCGCCGCCGAGGACGCGAAACAGGTGGCGGAGGAGGTCGACACCAAGGAGACCGAGGAACTGAGGGCCGCCCTCGGAGCCTCGGCCGGCACCGGCGGCCGGATGCCGCGCGGCACGGCGGGCGTGATGAAGGAGCTGGAGGACCGGCAGAAGCGCCGCCGCACCCGGACCCAGCGCGACAGCCTCGACCTGGCGCTGACCGACCTCACGGGCTTCTACCGCGACGTGCTCGCCCTGCAGCTCGGTTCGTCGGTGGCCATCGCGAACGAGGAGGTCCGGTCCGACCTGGACCGGATCGCCCGCGCCTCGGGTCCCGAGCGGACCCTGCGCCGCATCGAGGCGATCATCGCCTGCCGGGACGCCCTCGACCGGAACGTGGCGCCCCTCCTCGCCGTCGAGGCCATGACCATGTCGCTGCGCGCGGGCTGAGCACCCGGGCCGCCGCGCCGCCGGCGTCCATACCCGGTTGACCGGATCACCCGTACGGGCGGACCGGCCGCCGGGGCGTGGCGGGGCCCCGGCCCGTGTCCCGCCCGGCGGGACCACGGGCCGAGGCGGGGCTGGGCGGCCCTCGCGGGCTCCCGGGGCCGCCCGGGCAGGCCGTAGGCTCGCAGGATGGACACCAGTCGCGTACTGCGTACCACCGGGACCGTGATCGCAGCCGCAGGGCTGCTGCTCTCCGGGTGCAGTTCGAGCGGGTCCGGGGGGCCGACGGCCTCCGTCTCCTCCGGCGCGGGCCGGGGCGCGGCCTCGGCCGAGCCGGCCGCCGTGCCCGCCCCGCTCCGCCCGTACTACGAGCAGAAGCTCAAGTGGCGCGACTGCGGCGTCCCCGGGTTCCAGTGCGCCACGCTGAAGGCCCCGCTGGACTATGCGAACCCCGGCTCGGGCCAGGACGTGGACATCGCGGTGGCCCGCCGCCCCGCCACGGGCCCCGGCAAGCGGCTCGGCTCGCTGGTGGTCAATCCGGGCGGCCCGGGCGGATCGGGCATCGGGTACCTCCAGGCGTACGCGGGCATCGGGTATCCGGCGCCCGTCCGCGCCCAGTACGACATGGTCTCCTTCGACCCCCGCGGCGTGGCCCGCAGCAACCCGGTCGAATGCCTCACCGGCCCGGCCATGGACCGGTACACGCAGGTGGACCAGACCCCGGACGACGCGGCGGAGCGGGCCCTGCTGGTGGCCGCGTTCAAGGAGTTCGCGGCGGGCTGCCAGGCGCGCTCCTCGCGGATCCTGCCGCACCTGTCGACGGTCGACGCGGCCCGTGACATGGACCTGCTCCGCGCGGTGCTGGGCGACGAGAAGCTCTCCTACGTCGGAGCCTCGTACGGCACCTTCCTCGGGGCGACCTACGCGGACCTCTTCCCGGGCCGGGTCGGCCGGCTCGTCCTGGACGGCGCGATGGACCCGTCCCGCCCGGCGTTCGACCTGAACCGGGACCAGACGGCGGGCTTCGAGACGGCCTTCACCTCCTTCGCCGCGGACTGCGCGAAGGAGCCCGACTGCCCGCTCGGCCAGGGAGCCCCGGGCGAGGTGGCCGACCGGCTGAAGGAGTTCTTCCGGAAGGTCGACGCCCAGCCCGTGCCGACCGGCGACCCGGACCGCCCGCTGGGCGAGTCCCTGGCGACGACCGGGGTGATCGCGGCGCTGTACGACGAGAGCGCCTGGCCGCAGCTGCGCGAGGCGCTCACCGAGGCCATGAACGGAGACGGGTCCGGTCTGCTGAGCCTGGCCGACAGCTATTACGAGCGCGAGGCGGACGGCAAGTACGCCAACCTCATGTTCGCGAACGCCGCCGTCAACTGCCTGGACCAGCCCCCGGCCTTCAGCGGCCCGGAGGCCGTCCAGAAGGCCCTGCCGTCCTTCGAGAAGGCCTCCCCGGTGTTCGGCGCGGGGCTGGCCTGGGCCTCGCTGAACTGCGCGTACTGGCCGGTGAAGGCCGCGGGCACGGCGAAGGAGCTGGCCGCGAAGGGCGCCCCGCCGATCGTGGTGGTGGGCACCACCCGCGACCCGGCGACCCCGTACAAATGGGCACAGGCACTGGCCGGGCAGCTCGACTCCGGGGTCCTGCTCACCTACGACGGCGACGGCCACACCGCGTACGGCCGCGGCAGCGACTGCATCGACACCGCCATCAACCGCTACCTGCTGGAGGGCAAGCCCCCGGCGAACGGCAAGAAGTGCTGAGCGGGGCGCCCCGGCAGACCGGGGCATCCCGGCGCCACCCCGGCGCATGTGGCGGATACATCCCCTTGCCTCCCGGTATGCGGCCCGCCCGGCCCCACTCCGGAACCCGGTTCGGGGCACCCCCTCTCACCCTGTAGACTTGGCGCCGCTGCTGATGAGCGCCCCTCTCCGAGGGAATACTTGTCTGACCAGCGGTGCCGCCTTAGCTCAGTTGGCCAGAGCAACGCACTCGTAATGCGTAGGTCTCGGGTTCGAATCCCGAAGGCGGCTCGGATCAGCCCCAGGACTCACTCGCCGTGACCTGGGGCTTTTTCATGCCCTCGTGCATGCCTCCGCACTGCCGGGCGCTCGCGGCGAAGCGGTCGCGGTCGTCGTCCCGGAAGCCCGGTGGAGCCTCACCGGATGGTGGTGCGCCGGCGCGTCATGTGGGATCGCCGCGCCCAGCGGGTGATTCCGCCAACGGCGAGGGGCGAGGATCGCGCCCCAGTCGATGACGTGGGGAGGCCGGGGAAGAAGGCGAGGAAGGCGAAGGACGCGGCGGTGCCCGCGAGGAAGGCGGTGACGCCGGCGCGCCGGCGTTCGGCTTCCCAGGCGGGGTCTTCGGCGGTGGGCCGGATGCTCATACGAGGCTCACTTCGTGACGTGGTGGCACCGGTCCGCCGGTGTGCACGCCGCCTGTCGGGATCTTCCGGGCGGGGCGCTGCCGACGTGGTCGAAGGGCGGAGTGTCTTCGGACACCCGAACTCCTCTCGGCGGCATGAGGACGTGTCCTGAGGGGCGGTCCACCGCGAAGAGTGCTCAGCGGATGGCTGTGCTGACTGCCCGCCACCGCCCCGCGCCGGCCCGGGAGTGCGGGGTGGTGGGATGCTGGGTGGGTGGCGGAGATCAACGGGGGAGCGGTCGGGGTCGGGCAGCTGCAGAGCCTGGCGCTGACCAACTACGGGCACTTCACGACCATGCGGGTCGAGCACGGGCGGGTGCGGGGGCTGTCCCTGCACGTGGAGCGGCTGCGCAGGGACTGCCGGGCGCTCTTCGGGGTCGACCTCGATGCCCGGCGCGTCCGCGAGGCGGTCCGCCGGGCCGCCCCCGCGACGGGGTCCACCACGGTCCGCGTCACGGTCTTCGACCCGGGCCTCGACCTCGGGCACCCCGCCGCGGCCGACGACCCGCACGTGCTGGTGACGTCGCGGCCGGCCGGAGCCCTGCCGCTGCCGCCGCTCCGGGTGCGGTCGGCGGCGTACGTCCGTGACGTGCCGGGCGTCAAGAGCGTCGGCCTCTTCGCCGGCCTCCATCACCGGCGCCGGGCGCAGCTGGACGGATTCGACGACGCCCTCTTCGTCGACACGGGCGGGCACATCTCGGAGGGGGTCACCTGGAACATCGGCTTCTTCGACGGCAGCCGGGTGATCTGGCCGGAGGCCGACTGTCTCGCCGGCGTGACGATGGAGCTCCTGAAGGCGGCCCACGACCACGAGGTGGAGCCGGTCCGGCTCGCCGATCTGCCGGTCATGCGGGCGGCGTTCGCGACCAACGCGGCCGTCGGGGTCCGGGCGGTCAGCGCCGTCGACGGAGTCGGGTTCCCCGGGACCCACGGGATCGTCGACGCGCTGCGCGACGCATACTCGGGGATCGTGGGCGACCTCGTGTAGCTGCCCGTCCCCGCCCGGAGCGGGTCCCTGGGCGCGGCGGGGCTGCGGTCGCCCGGGGGTGGGCGCGGGGATACGTCGGAAGGCGGGTCCGGCGGGGCTGCGCCGAGCCCGGCTCGCTGTTCGGTGAGGCGATCACCGGGATCGTGACCCCGGACAACGTCTTCGAGCTGCCCGCCGAGCCCGTCACCGGAAGCCACTGAGGCTGCCGCCTCCGCCCCCTTCCTCGCCGACTGCGGGCTCCGCGCACAATGGTCCCCGGCGCGCGGACGCACACGAGGAGAGACATATGAACGGTCGCACGGCAGAGCAGGACACGGACGGGCAGGCGCGGCAGGGGCACGCCGCGGAGCCCGGCGGCTCCGGGATCACGGTGCGGGTCGCCGGGGAGGCAGACCTCCCCACGGCGGCCGCCCTGTTCCGCGGCTACCTCGACTTCTACGGCGTGGCCCCCACCCCCGACCCGGACCGCCCGCGCGCCTACCTGGCGGAGCGGATCGCGAACGACGAGTCCCTCGTCCTGCTCGCCGACGCCCCCGGGGCCGGGACGGTCGGGTTCGCGCAGGTCTACCGCACCTTCTCCTCCCTCTCCATGCGGCCCATCTGGGTCCTGGGCGACCTGTACGTCGACCCGTCGGGCCGGCGTACCGGCGCGGGCCGGACGCTGCTGCGCGAGGTCCTGGACCGGGCGCGCGAGGCCGGGGTGGCCGGCGTGCAGCTGGAGACCGCGTACGACAACCACCTCGCCCAAGGGCTCTACGAGGCCGAGGGGTTCGTCCGCGAGGGGTACCACGTGTACTTCCACGAGCTCGGCTGACCTGATTCCGGAACGTGTGAAACATTCCTGCACCGCCGGCGCGTCAATGGGGTGAGACGGACGCGAGGGGGAGCAGATGCGGCAGGGGCGCAGAGACGGGTTCCGGGAGTTCGCGGCGGGACGGTCGGGCCATCTGTACCGCTCGGCCTGCCTGCTGGCGAGCGGGGACACCCATCTCGCGGAGGACCTGGTGCAGGAGACCCTGGGGCGGATGTACCTGCTCTGGGGGAGGATCTCCCGCATAGACAACCCGGCGGCGTACGCGCAGACGGTGCTGGTCCGGGCCTTCCTCACCCACCAGCGCCGCAGGTCGGCGGGGGAGCGCCCGGTCGGGGAGTTCCCCGAGCCGGGCGCGACGGCGGCCGTCGGCACGGATCCGGCCCTGCGGCTGACGCTCCTGGAGGCGCTGGGGCGACTGGCCCCGAAGGACCGCGCGGTGCTCGTGCTGCGGTACTGGGAGGACCGCAGCGTCGAGGAGACCGCCGACGCGATGAACGTGAGCTCGGCGGCGGTCCGTACCCGCACCTCACGGGCGCTCGCCCGGGTGCGCGAGCAACTGGGCGGCAGCCTCGCCGAGTACGCGGACATCTGAGGTTTTCCCTCCGCTTCCGCTTGTTCCGCCCAGCCCGGTCACCCTCCTCACCCTTGAACGGAAGGTCTGGTTCCCCATGCCCTTTGAAGATGAACTCGGCGAAGCCCTCCGGCGTACGGGGGACGGATTCACCGCCGACCGGCAGGCACTCGTCGACGCCGGTGAACGGCGCGGCCGGCGGCTGGTGGCCCGCCGCCGGGCCTCCGCGATCGGCGGAGCGGCGCTGGCGCTGGCCGTGGTCGGGACGGCCGGGGCCTGGACGACCGGCCTGCTCGGCGGCTCGGGCGGGCCGGCCCCGGTCGCCGCGCTGCCCACCCACGCGCCCAGTGGCTCCGGGGCCCCCGGCGGATTGCGTACGGGAACCGGAGCCGTCTCCGCCGAGCAGCTCATCGCCGTCTTCGAGGCGCTGCTGCCGGGCGGGCGGCTGACGGACACCGAGGCGCGCGGCACCGGCGACGAGATGGGTCCGGCCGTCCGCGGGGTCTTCGACGACGGCAAGGGCAAGGCCGCCATGGGGGTCAGCCTCACCCGGATCGACCCGGCGGGCCAGATGGCCACCGACATGACGAAGTGCCCCGACGCCGACCAGCTGGAGTTCGACGACTGCAAGGAGGAGACGCTTCCGGACGGCTCGCGGCTGCTGCTCTTCCAGGGCTACGAGTACCCGGACCGCCGGGAGCCCACCAAAGCCTGGCGGGCCACCCTGGCCACCCCGCAGGGTTTCCTCGTCGACGTGTCCGAGTGGAACGCGCCGGCCCAGAAGCGCGCGAAGGTCAGCCGGTCCAACCCGCCGCTGACCCCGGCCCAGTTGAAGGCGGTGGTCACCTCCGCCACGTGGCACCCGGCCCTGAACGACCTGCCGCCCGCACCGAAGGAGAACGGGCCCGGGACCCCGGAGCCCGGCTTCGACGCCAAGACCGGGCTGGAGATCCTGGTGCGCGCGTACGGGGTCCCGACGGCGGACTCGGGCGGTCAGGGCGGCGACGCCCACGTCGTCCTCGACGACGGCAAGGGCGCGTCCCGGATCGAGCTGAACATCCGCCAGTACGGCCCGGGCGAATCCCCCAGCAGCGTCTTCGATTCCGGGACCACCTCCGAGCCGAGGGGCGTCAAGGCGAAGGTGACCCAGGGGCCCGCCGACGGCAAGGGCGTGGTCGCCTGGCGCGTGGACGCCCTGCGGTCCAACGGCGTACACCTCACGGTGACGGCCTACAACGCCCAGGAGAAGGGCGGCCCGGCGACGCGCACGGCGCCGGTCCTGACCGTGGAGCAGCTGAAGGAGATCGCGCTGAGCCCCAGGTGGCAGGACAAGTGGGGCCGCTGACGCGGGGTCGTGCGGTACGGGCCCGCGCGGCGCGGGGTCACTTCGCGTCCGCGTAGCACTCCACGACCGCCGTGGTGAACGGGAACCGGACCGGGGTGTCGCCGAAGGCGATCCGGCCGGCCCGTTCACCGGCGGCGCGGATCGCCTCGGCGACCGCCCCGGCCTCCTCGGCCGGGCAGTGCACGATCACCTCGTCGTGCTGGAAGAAGACCAGCTCGGCCCGCATCCCGGCGGTGGCCTGCCGCAGGGCCGCGAGCAGCAGCAGTGCCCAGTCCGCGGCGCTGCCCTGGACGACGAAGTTACGGGTGAACCTGCCGCGGGCCCGGGTGTCCGTCGAGGCGTAGCCCGGGGTCCAGGCCTCGTCCCGGTACTGCGGGATCCCGGCCTCGCCGGCGTCCTCGTCGCCCGTGCCGGGCCGGACCGGCGGCGGGCAGGTGCGGCCCAGCCAGGTCCGTACGAGCCGGCCCTCCTCCCCGGCCCTGGCCGCCTCGTCCACGTACGCCACGGCGCGGGGGAAACGGCGGCGCAGCGCGGCCAGGTTCTTCAGGCCGTCGCCGGATGTCTGGCCGTAGACGGCTCCGAGGACGGCGAGCTTGGCCTTCTCCCGGTCGCCGGAGAAGCCCCGGCGGGAGACGGCGGTGTACAGGTCCGCCGGGTCCCCGGCCACCTCCATGAAGGCCGGGTCGCGGGAGATCGCGGCGAGTACGCGCGGTTCCATCTGGTCGGCGTCGGCCACCACGAGCCGCCAGCCGGGATCGGCGACGACGGCCCGGCGGATCACCTTGGGGATCTGCAGGGCCCCGCCGCCGTTGGTGACCCAGCGGCCGGTCAGGGTGCCGCCGGGGATGAACTCCGGGCGGAACCGGCCGTCGTGGACCCAGTCGGCGAGCCAGCCCCAGCCGTGCGCGGTGTAGATGCGGTACAGCTTCTTGTACTCGAGCAGCGGGGCGACGGCGGGGTGGTCGAGCTCCTGGATCTCCCAGCGGCGGGTCGACTTGAGCTTGAACCCGGCCTCGGCGAAGGCCTTGACCACGTCGGCGGGCAGATCGGGCCGCACCCGCCGCCCGAACGCGGCCGAGATCCGGTCGGCGAGCTCGGCCAGCCGGCGGGGCTCGCCGCCCCCGGCGTACCGCTCGCCGAGCAGCTCGGTCAGCAGGGCGCGGTGGACGTCGGCCCGCCAGGGCAGGCCCGCGCGGTTCATCTCGGTGGCGACGAGGAAGGCCGCGGACTCGGCGGCGGTGAGCAGGCGCATCCGGTCGGGGTGGGCCGTGGCCTCGATCCGGCGCGTCTGGTCGGCGTGCACCGCGAGCAGGGCGTCCAGGGGGAGCGGGGCGGGCTGCGGGTCGAAGAGCGAGGACTGGGTGCCGGGCGAGGCGGCGCGCTGCGGCGGGTCGGCCGGTACGGGGCCTCCGGTGAGGCGCGCCCACGCGGCGGCGGCGGAGCGCGGCTCCCCGAAGCGGCCCTCGTGGGCGAGGAGGAGCAGCTCGGCGTCCTCGATGTCGTGGCAGCGGTCGATGCGCACGCCGGCGGCCAGCAGCCGCGGGTAGACGGCGGCGGTGGAGCGCCACACCCACCGGGCGCCGGCGGGCGCGGCCCGTACGGCCTCCGCGGGGTCGCGGGCGGTGGTCCGGACCCCGGCCGCCGGGTCCGCCGGGGCGGCGTGCCAGTGGCCTTCGGCGTCCTCGGCGAGGGCCCAGCGGGGGGTGCGGTCGCTCATGGGGGCGAGTGTCCCACCGGGGTCTGACAGCCCGGTCCGCCCGGCGGCCCGGCCGGCGGGGTGGCCTCGGGGGCGGGGCTCCGGGGTGGGGCGGGCATGTCAAGCTGAGGGGTGTGAGAGACCTTGCCGAGACCGTCGACCGAGCCTTCGCCGCCGCCCTCTACGCCCAGGACGACACCGGGCTGGACACCGGGGCCTCGCTGCTCGTCGCCGAGCCCGGGCAGTGGGCCGGGGTGGGGCAGGAGCTGCTCGTGCGCGGGGAGGGGTACGTACGGCAGAGCTGGGAGCGGGGCTGGCAGCCGGCCGACGTGCTCCGGCTGGTCCGCCGGGACCTGGGCGGAGCCTCCCCGGCCGGGGGCGCCGGCGGCGAGCGGCACCTGCGCATCACCGGGGACCTGATCGCCGCCGAGGCACGCCGCTACGCCCGCCTCCCGGAGCGGTGGACCGACGCCGAGGCCTGGTGGGGCGCGGACAGCGCGTACGCCGACCGGCTCGCCGAGCGGGAGCGGACGGACCGGTTCACCCTGGCCACCGCCTTCCTGGAGGTGTTCCGGCTGCTGATCCGGCTGCCCTCGATCGAACCGGTGGGCCCCCTCCCGGGCGACCCCGCCGACGCGCTGGAGCACGCCCACATCGAGCCCCGCATGCTGGGGCGGATCCGCGCCCTGCTCGCCAAGGCCGAGGCGACCACCTTCCCGGAGGAGGCGGAGGCGCTCAGCGCCAAGGCGCAGGAGCTGATGGCCCGGCACACCGTCGACGAGGCGCTGCTGGCCGTGCGCGGAGGCGGCCCGGCCCGGGTCCCGGGGGCCTGCCGGATCGGTGTCGAGCCACCGTACGAGGAGGCGAAGGCGGTGCTGCTCGACGCGGTGGCCACCGCCAACCGCTGCCGGGCGGTGTGGAACAGCGGCTTCGAGTTCTCCACGGTGGTCGGCTTCGAGAGCGACCTGGAGGCCGTGGAGCTGCTGTACACCTCGCTGCTGGTCCAGGGCACCGCGGCGATGACCCGTGCGGAGGCCGCCCAGCGCTCGGGCGGGCGCAAGCGGACCAAGACCTTCAGGCAGTCCTTCCTGCTGGCCTACGCCAGCCGGCTGGGGCACCGGCTCGCCGAGACCGCCGAGCACGCGGCCACCGAGGCGCCGGACAACCTGCCCGCCCTGGTGGCCCGCGACGTGGCGGTCACCTCCCGGGCCGAGGAGATGTTCCCCCGGACCACGACCACCCGGCTGCGCGGCGCCACCGACCACGCGGGCTGGGAGGACGGCACGGCCGCCGCCGACCGCGCCCACGTGGGCGGCAACCGGCCTCCTCTGCCCCGGGGTTAGGGGGTACCGCTGCCGGGCCCCTCCGAGCGCAAGGGCCCGGGTCCCGGACTGCGGCGGTTCCCCCTTCGGAACGATGAAGTGCCGCGGGCGCCCTCACCCTGGTCGGCGGACTGCTGGTGGTGGCCGGCTATGCCCTGTACCCGGCCCGGGAGACCCCGCGGGAGCCCGGCGGGCGAACGGGGGCCGGGTCCCGCACCGGGGCGAGGTCAGGGCCCTGCTGCGTGACGCGGACGGCTGGCGGCCGGGGGCGCTGCGCGGAACCGCGGAGCAGTTCCTGGCGTCTCTCGACGAGGTGTCAGAAGCGCTTCGTTCCTGATCCGGTGGTGTTTGTGATCAGTGCGGCACCCTCCGTGCACGTGCATCTGCCCATGCATGCACCGAGGAACACAGCTATGATCCGGTGCAGTTGACATCTGCACTATCGGGGGCTTCCTGTGGACCACGCGTACAACGGGATGGCAGCTGCAGAACTCGCTTCCTTGTTTGAGCTGACGTGGCAGAAGAGCAGACACAGCAATTCACAGGGCTCCTGCGTGGAGTTCGCACGGCTGCCCGGCGGTGACGTCGCCATGCGCAACTCGCGCTTTCCGGAAGGGCCGGCGCTCGTCTACACGCCGGCCGAGATCGAGGCCCTGCTCCTGGGTGTGAAGGACGGCGAGTTCGATCACCTGATCGGCTGACGGAGCAGCGCATCCATCAAGCCGTGCACGTGCACCGGCCGGGATCGATCGCAAGAATCGATCCCGGCCGGTGCACTGCTTTTCGGCTGTCAGTCCTGGAGCAGGAAGAGCGCCCACACGACCTTGCCGGTCAGCCGTCCCGCGAGCGGGTGCCAGCCCCAGCTGTCGCTGTAGGAGTCGACCAGGAACAGCCCGCGCCCGGACTCCAGGTCGAAGTTCTCCTCGGTGCGCTCCGGTGAGAAGGCCCCGCCGGGCCGGTCCTCGCTGGGGTCGCGCACGGCGCACACCAGCCGGGTGCTCCACCGCATCAGGTGCAGCCGTACCGGCGGCTCCGGCTCGCCGCCCGTACCCCGCGCATCCTCCGGCAGCGCATGGCGGAGCGCGTTGGTGACGAGTTCGGAGACGACCAGGGCCACATCGTCGAAGCGGTCGTCGAGGCCCCACTGGGACAGCGTCGACCGGCAGAAGGAGCGGGCGCCCCGCACCGCCTCGAAACGGGCGGTCAGGGCGCAGGAGGCGGACCCGGAGACAGCCGTGGGGTCGACCGGGGGCAGCCCCTGCCGTAACGGCTCGAGCATGGTCGATCCATTCGTCCCCATGCGAGGCACTCCCGGGATTCGCGGACGAAGCGGCGGCTCCGGCCAAAGAGAACTGCGGGGTGGGTCCGGCGCCGGCGCGAAGAGCACGCAGGTGCGCGGCACCATCGTTCCGAAAGGCGGAGCCGGATGCAAGGGCAGATGCACGTGCACGCGCCGGACGTGTCCGCTCCCGTGACGGTTCTTGCTCATTTCTTCCTACGCATCCTTACGGACTTCTTTTCCCGGAGGCGGGATTCCGTTACAGAACGAGTACGGGCCGATGCGTTTTGGTGGCAGACTGCGGCCTCTGGGGTGCGGGGGCCCCGCGACGCGCACACCATTGCGATGGGGAGGGCAGTACTAGTGACCGCAGAAGCCAGCGGTTCCGTGGTGCGCCGCATCCTCCTGGGCTCTCAGCTCAGGCGACTCCGAGAATCCCGCGGCATCACCCGTGAGGCGGCCGGCTACTCGATCCGCGCATCCGAATCGAAGATCAGCCGCTTGGAGTTGGGAAGGGTGAGCTTCAAGGCCAGGGACGTCGAGGACCTCCTCACGCTCTACGGGGTCACGGACACCTCCGAGCGCGAGTCCCTGCTGGGGCTGGTGCGCGAGGCCAACGCGACCGGCTGGTGGCACAGTTACGGAGACGTGCTGCCCGGGTGGTTCCAGACCTACATCGGTCTGGAGGGAGCCGCCTCACTCATCCGGATCTACGAAGTCCAGTTCGTCCACGGACTGTTGCAGACCGAGGCCTACGCCCACGCGGTCGTCAGCCGCGGCATGCCCGGCGCCACCGCCGCCGAGATCGACCGCCGCGTCGCGCTGCGCCTGGAGCGCCAGAAGGTCCTCGTGTCCGAGAGCGCCCCGGTCTTCCACGCCGTCCTCGACGAGGCCGCGCTGCGCCGCCCGTACGGCGACCGCGACGTGATGCGCGGTCAGCTGGAGCACCTCATCGAGGTCTCGCAGCGGCCCAACGTGCAGCTCCAGGTGATGCCCTTCTCCTTCGGCGGACACGCGGGCGAGAGCGGAGCCTTCACCCTGCTGCGCTTCCCCGAGTCGGACCTGCAGGACATCGTCTATCTGGAACAGCTCACCAGTGCCCTCTACCTGGACAAGGACGAAGAAGTGGGGCAGTACGGGCGGGCGATGGAGCGGCTCCAGGCGGACTGCCCCGACCCCGACAGGACCCGGGATCTTCTGCGGGGCCTCCTCCAACTGTCTTGAATCGCACGTAGTATGACGTCTGATCAGTGCATGACGACCGATCGGTCTCCGGTGCAGCGCACGGGTGCGCGCTCGCAGTAAGGGATGGCATGTCCATATTCACCGACCTGGCTCACCAGTACATCGACGGCGAATGGCTGGCCGGCACCGGTTCGTGGGACATCATCGACGTCAACCCCTACAACGGGGAGAAGCTCGCAGCCATCACCGTGGCCACCGTCGAGCAGGTGGACCGGGCCTACCGCGGCGCCGAGCGCGCGCAGCGCGAATGGGCCGCCACCAGCCCCTACGCGAGACGCGCGGTCCTGGAGCGCGCCCTGCGCCTCACCGAGGAGCGCGAGAAGGAGATCGTCGAGGCGATGATCGACGAGCTCGGCGGGACCCGTCCCAAGGCCGAGTACGAGGTCCACCTCGCCATGGAGTTCCTCCGCGAGTCGATGCAGCTGGCGGTCCGCCCCGAGGGCCGGATCCTGGCCTCGCCGGTCGAGGGCAAGGAGAACCGGGTCCAGCGCCTGCCGGTCGGCGTGGTCACCGTGATCAGCCCCTTCAACTTCCCCTTCCTGGTCGCCCTGAAGTCGGTCGCCCCCGCCCTGGCCCTGGGCAACGCCGTCGTGATCAAGCCGAACCAGAACGCCCCGGTCGTCGGCGGCGGGGTCATCGCCAAGATCTTCGAGGACGCCGGACTGCCGGCCGGCCTGCTGAACGTGCTGGTCACCGACATAGCCGAGATCGGCGACGCGCTCCTCACCCACCCCGTCCCCAAGGTCATCTCCTTCGCGGGCTCGGACCGGGTCGGCCGCCACGTCGGCGCCGTCGCCGCCCGCCACTTCAAGCGGACCGTCCTGGAGCTCAGCGGCAACAGCGCGCTGGTCGTGCTCGACGACGCCGACCTCGACTACGCCGTGGACGCGGCCGTCTTCAGCCGCTTCGTCTACCAGGGCCAGGTCTGCATGGCCGCCAACCGGATCCTGGTCGACGCCTCGGTCGCCGAGGAGTTCACCGCCAAGTTCACCGCCCGCGTCCGGGCCCTGAAGACCGGCGACCCGCACGACGCGGGCACCCACATCGGCCCGCTGATCAACTCCTTCCAGGCCGACGCGCTGACCGCGCTCGTGGACCGGGCCGTGGAAGAGGGCGCGCAGGCGCTCGTACGGGGGTCTACGCGCGGCAACCTGGTGGAGCCGACCGTCCTGGCCGGGCTCCCCGAGGACTCCCCGCTGCTCGGCCAGGAGATCTTCGGCCCGGTGGCGCTGCTGGTGGTCTTCGACGGCGAGGAGGAGGCCGTGCGGCTGACCAACGCCACCCCCTACGGGCTCAGCGGGGCCGTGCACACGCGGGACGTGGAGCGCGGCGTCCGCTTCGCCCAGCGGATCGAGACGGGGATGATCCACGTCAACGACTCCACGATCGGGGACGAGCCGCTGGCGGCCTTCGGCGGGGAGAAGGCCTCCGGCCTCGGCCGCCTGAACGGCGAGGCCACGGTGGAGGCCTTCACCACCCAGAAGTGGATCTCCGTCCAGCACGGCCGGACGCGCTTCCCCTTCTAGCGCACCCCCTAGACTCGGGCGGCGTACGCCGCAGCCGCCCGGGGGAGAGCAAGTTGAGCAACATACCGGAGACCGGCCGGACCCCTCGGGTCCAGAACCGGCTCGTCGTCATCCAGGTCGTGGTCTTCTCGCTGTTGCTCACCCTCGGCGGACGCCTCTGGTACCTCCAGATACGCAATGGCCAGGAGTACACGGACGAGGCCAAGAACAACCACGTCCAGCAGGTGGTCCAGCCCGCGGTGCGCGGCTCGATCCTGGACGCGCGCGGGGTGCCGCTCGCCGACAACGCCACCCACCTCGTCGTCTCCGCGAGCCGTACCGAGCTGCTCACCATGAAGGACAAGGGCAAGGCGGTCCTGACCCGCCTCGCCGAGGTCCTGGGCATGGACCCCCAGGAGGTCGTCGACAAGGTCCGTCTCTGCGACGCCAAGACCCCGCAGCCGTGCTGGAACGGATCCCCGTACCAGCCGATCCCGGTCAGCGACGAGGCCACCACCGAGCAGGCCCTGCACATCCGCGAGCACCCCGGCGACTTCCCGGGGATCACCGCGGAGCCGACCGCCCTGCGGCGCTACGCGGCGCCCGACCAGGCCAACACCTCCCAGGTGCTGGGCTACCTCTCGCCGGTCACCGACGAGGAGATCGCCAAGGCCAAGAAGTCCGACTCCCCGTACCTGCGTTCCGACCAGGTGGGCCGCTCCGGCCTGGAGCGGACGTACGACAAGGAACTGCGCGGCAAGGCGGGCATCACCCGCTACGAGGTGGACAACCTCGGACGGGTCACCGGACAGGCCCACAGCGACCGCGCGCAGCCCGGTTCGAACATCGTGACCTCGATCGACGCGCGGGTGCAGGCGGTCGCGGAGCGCGAGCTGAACAACGCGATGATCGAGGCCCGCAAGACGTTCGACAAGAACAACACCCGCAGGAACTACGAGGCGGACTCGGGCGCCGTCGTGGTCATGGAGGCCAAGACGGGCCGCATCGTGGCGATGGCCTCGAACCCGACCTACGACCCGAACGCCTGGGTGGGCGGCATCTCGGCGAAGGACTACGCCTCCCTCACCGCCAAGGAGTCGAACTACCCCCTCCTGAACCGGGCGATCCAGGCGCAGGCGGCGCCGGGTTCCGTCTTCAAGGTCGTCTCCTCGACCGCCGCGGTCAACGCCGGGTACCCCTTCGACCGCCGCTACCCCTGCCCCAGCTCCTACTCCGTCGGCAACCAGACCTTCACGAACTTCGAGTCGCAGGGCTACGGCGACATCACCATCGGCCGTGCCCTGGAGGTCTCCTGCGACACCGTGTACTACGCCATCGCCGACCAGGAGTGGAAGAAGGACGGCGGCATCAACCCCAAGAAGAACCCGAACGACTGGTTCTTCAAGACGGCCCACGAGTTCGGCCTGGGCAAGGCCACCGGGGTCGACCTGCCGAACGAGGTGCCCGGCCGGGTCCCCGACCGGAAGTGGAAGCAGGACTTCTTCGAGGCGAACAAGGCCGCCTGGTGCCGTGACGGCAAGAAGAACGGCTCCTTCGCCGAGAAGATCGCCTACGAGAACTGCCGCCAGGGCAACCAGATGCGCGAGGGCGACGCCATCAACTACTCGATCGGGCAGGGCGACACGCTCGTCACGCCGATCCAGATGGCCTCCGTCTACGCGGCCATCGCCAACGGCGGCACCCTCCACCAGCCCAGCATCGGCAAGGCGATCGTCAGCGCCGACGGCACCTCGGTCCAGGAGATCGCGCCCAAGGAGAAGGGCAGGCTGCCGATGGACGCCGAGCTGCGCGACGACATCGACGAGGCCCTGGCGTCGGTCGCCACCACGGGCAGCGCCGCCTGGCGCTTCGGCGGGTGGCCGCAGAAGCAGATCCCGATGCACGCCAAGACCGGCACCGCCGAGGTCCAGGGCAAGCAGACCACCTCGTGGTTCGCCTCCTACACCGAGGACTACTCCATCGTCATGACGATCTCCCAGGGCGGCACCGGCTCCGGTGCCTCGGGGCCGGCGGTCCGCAAGATCTACGAGGCCATGTACGGGCTCGACCCGACGGGCAAGCAGGACCTCGCCAAGGCCCTGCTGCCCAAGCCGGCCACCGAGCTGCCCGTGCTGCGGCCGGACGAAACCTCGGCACCGTGACCCAATGAGGACAGAAGCTGACCGCATGGCCTCGTAGCGTGGTTCTTGTCAGCAGGAGACGGGGCGAGCACCCGAAGAACCACGGAAGAAGGCGGTCGGCCATGGCTGAGGTTTCCACAGAGGTCCCCGGTGACGAGCGCGGCACGCTCCTCGCCTTCGTCGAGGCCCAGCGCGCGGCGCTGCGCGAGGCGGCGCAGGGGCTGACGGAGGAGGAGGCGGCGAGCCGCCCCAGCGCCAGCGAGCTGTCGCTGTCGGGACTGCTCAAGCACGTGGCCGAGTGCGAGCTGGGGTGGCTGCGGCGGGCCCAGCAGCGCCCGAACGAGCGGGAGCGCGACGCGGAGACCTGGGGGGACTCCTTCCGCCTGGTCGAGGGGGAGTCGATCCCGCAGGTGCTGGCGTTCTGGGACGGGGTCGCACGGGAGACGGAGGCCTTCATCGCGGCCGTCCCGAGCCTCGACGACGTCTTCCCGCTGCCCCCCGCGCCGTGGTTCCCGGCCGACACCAAGGTCTCGATGCGCTGGATGCTCCTGCACCTGGTGGAGGAGTTCGCCCGGCACGCGGGCCACGCGGACATCGTCCGGGAGTCCATCGACGGCACCCGGGCCATGGGGTAGTCCGTGAGGCCGTGACCCGGTGGGCCCTGCCGGTCACGCCCCGGCCCGCACTCCTTCCGGCGGTGCCGGGGCCGGCGGCTAGCCTGGCCGCATGTCAGCGATCAGGCTTCTCGTCCTCGGCGCGGTCCGCCAGCACGGGCGGGCGCACGGGTACCAGGTGCGCAACGACCTGGAGTACTGGGGCGCCCACGAGTGGTCCAACACCAAGCCCGGCTCGATCTACCACGCGCTCAAGCAGATGGCGAAGCAGGGCGTGCTGCACGCCCACGAGGTGGCGCCGAGCGCCGCGGGCGGGCCGCCGCGCACCGAGTACGAGGTGACGGACGCCGGCCGTGAGGAGTACTTCAGGCTGCTGCGCGAGGCCCTGGCGGCGTACGACCAGAAGACGGACCTCCTCTCGGCGGCGATCGGCTTCATGGTGGACCTGCCGAGGGCCGAGGTGCTGGCGCTGCTGGGGGAGCGGCTGGCGAAGCTGGCGGGCTGGCGGTCGTCGGTGACGGATTACTACACGCCGGAGGGCGGTCCGGAGCAGCTGGGCCACATCGGCGAGATCATGCACCGGTGGGTCCATTCCGCGGACGCCGAGGCGGAGTGGACCCGCGGGCTGATCGCCCGGATCGAGGGCGGCGCGTACTCCTTCGCGGATGAGGGCGGCGATCCCTTCGTGGGGGTCCTGGCGGACGGCCAGGAGAACCCCTTCGCTTAATCAAGTTTGACTAGCCGAATCCCGGGCATTACGGTGGCGCAGCCTGCTGGTCAAATTTGACTAATGAGGAGGAGCGTTGGCGATCTTCGTCGAAGGCGTCCACAAGCGGTACGGCGACAAGCACGCACTGACCGGGCTCGACCTGGAGGTCGCCCGCGGCACGGTCCAGGCCGTCCTCGGCCCGAACGGAGCCGGCAAGACCACGGCCGTCCGGATCATGAGCACCCTCCTGCGGCCCGACGAGGGGGTGGTCCGGGTGGCCGGCCACGACGTCCGCAAGGACGCGGCGGCCGTCCGCTCCCGCATCGGACTGCTCGGCCAGCACGCGGCGCTGGACGAGGAACTGGACGGGCGGCAGAACCTGGAGATGTTCGGCCGCCTCTACCACCTGGGCGCCCGCCGGGCCGGGCAGCGGGCGGACGAGCTGCTCGCCCGCTTCGGTCTCGCCGACACCGGCCGCAAGCCCGTGAAGCAGTACAGCGGCGGCATGCGGCGCCGCCTCGACCTGGCCGCCTCGTTGATCACGGACCCGCAGGTGCTCTTCCTGGACGAGCCGACGACCGGACTCGACCCCCGCGGCCGCGCCGAGGTGTGGAGCGCGGTCCGCTCCCTGGCCGGCGGCGGCACGACCGTCCTGCTCACCACCCAGTACCTGGAGGAGGCCGACCGGCTGGCCGACCGCATCGCGCTGATCGACGAGGGCCGGGTGGCGGCCGAGGGCACGGCCGACGCACTCAAGTCCCTGGTCGGGGCGGACCGGATCGTCGTGGTCCTGCGGGACCCGGCGCGGCTGGCCGAGGCGGCCGCACTGCTGCCCGACCCCTCGGTCGACACCGACGCGGCGACCCTCGGCTTCCCCGTCACCGACCGCATGGAGGGGCTGGCGCTGACCCTGCGCACGCTGGAGGCGGCGGGCATCGAGGCGGCCGACCTCGCGATCCGGCGCCCCACGCTCGACGAGGTCTTCCTGCAGCTGACCGACCGCACCGGCGCCCCGGAGGTGGCCGCATGAGCATGACCTGGGCGGTCTCGGACTCCTGGACGATGACCCGGCGCGAGCTGGCGCACTGGGCCCGGCAGCCGGTGCAGGTGGTCGTCGGCCTGGTCTTCCCCGTGATGCTGCTGCTGATGTTCGGCTTCCTCGTCGGCGGCGGGCGCGGGATCGACGGCGAGTACGTCGAGTTCCTGGTGCCCGGCATGTTCGCGCTGACCATGGCCTTCGGGCTGGAGGCGACGATGACGGCGGTCACGCAGGACCTGGGCAAGGGGGTGATCGACCGGTTCCGTGCCATGCCGATGTCGCCCTCGGCGGTGCTGGTCGGCCGCAGCGTCGCCGACATGCTCCAGTCGGCCGTGGGCCTCGCCGTCCTGGCCGGCGTCGGGCTGCTCCTCGGGTGGCGCTGGCACGGCTCGGCGGGGGCCGCCCTGCTCGCCTTCGCCCTGCTCCTGCTGCTGCGCTTCGCGATGCTGTGGATCGGGATCCACCTGGGCATGGTCGCGGGCCGTCCCGAGCTGGTGCAGGCGGTGCAGATCCTGGTGTGGCCGGTGGGCTTCCTCTCCAACGCCTTCGCCACCCCGGAGTCGATGCCGGGCTGGCTGGGAGCGGTGGTGGAATGGAACCCCATGTCGGCGACGGCCACGGCGGTCCGCGACCTGTTCGGCAACCCGGCGGCGGCCCCGTCCTCCTGGGCCTCCGAGCACGCCGCACTGCTGGCCGTCGGCTGGCCCGTGCTGCTGCTGGCCGTCTTCTTCCCGCTGGCGGTGGGCCGCTTCCGCGGCCTCAGCAAGTGAAGCGGAGAAGCGGGCTTGCACCTCACCCCACGTGAGGGACCACAGTGAAGGGCGTACCCAACCGAGAGGAGCGGGAGGAATGAGCTACTCCGTGGGCCAGGTCGCCGGATTCGCCGGAATCACGGTGCGCACCCTGCACCACTACGACGAGATCGGCCTGCTCTCCCCGAGCGGCCGCAGCCACGCCGGCCACCGCCGGTACGAGGACGCCGACCTCGACCGGCTGCAGCGGATCCTGTTCTACCGGGAGCTCGGCTTCCCCCTCGAAGAGGTCGCGGCCCTGCTGGACGACCCGGCATCGGACCCGCGGGAGCATCTGCGCCGCCAGCATGCCCTGCTGTCCGACCGGATCGCCCGGCTCCAGCAGATGGCCAAGGCCGTCGAGCACGCCATGGAGGCGAACAAGATGGGAATCAACCTCACGCCGGAGGAACGGTTCGAGGTCTTCGGGGACCAGGACCCCGGGCAGTACGCCGAGGAGGCCGAGCAGCGCTGGGGCGACACCGAGGCGTACGCCGAGTCGCAGCGCCGGGCCGCCTCCTACACGAAGGAGGACTGGAAGCGCATGCAGGACCAGTCCGCCGACTGGGGCCGCCGGTACGTGGCGCTCATGGAAGCGGGCGAGCCCGCCGACGGCGAGCGGGCCATGGACCTGGCCGAGGAGCACCGGCTCCACATCACCAGCTGGTTCTACGCGTGCCCGTACGAGCTGCACACCTGCCTCGGCGACATGTACGTGGCGGACGAGCGGTTCACCGCGTACTACGACGCGATGAAGCCGGGCTTCGCCGAGCACCTGAGGGACGCGATCACGGCCAACGCCGCGCACAGGGTGTAGCCGGGACGTCACGCATCCGACCCCCTCCGGGACCTGGAACCGGGCGGGGGTCGTGTGCGTTGATAATTGAGACCGCACGCCCGCCCGCAGCCGCCTGCTCCCGCCGGCACGCCCCCCGATCCAGGAGAGTCCGGAACCCGTGTACACGTTTGCGCTCGGCCCAGAGTGGCTGTCCCCGGACTATCTGATCTCGCACTTCGGACTGATCGGCATCCTGGTCATCGTCTTCGCGGAATCAGGGCTCTTCGCCTTCCTGCCCGGAGACTCGCTGCTGTTCACGGCGGGTCTGCTGGTCGCGGACGGCCAGTACATCAAGCAGCCGCTGTGGCTGGTCTGCACCCTGATCGTGGCCGCCGCGATCATCGGTGACCAGGTCGGCTACATGATCGGCAAGTATTTCGGCCCCAAGCTGTTCAACCGGCCGAACTCCAAGCTGTTCAAGCGGGAGAACCTCGACAAGGCGCACGAGTTCATGGACCGGCACGGTCCGAAGGCCATCGTGCTCGCCCGCTTCGTGCCGATCATCCGCACCTTCGCCCCGATGGTCGCCGGTGCCGGCTCGATGAAGTACCGCACCTTCCTGACCTACAACGTCATCGGCGGCATCAGCTGGGGCGCGGGCGTCACCGTCGCGGGCTACTGGCTCGGCCAGATCGAGTTCATCAAGACCAACGTCGAGCCGATCCTCGTCGGCATCGTCCTCATCTCGGTGATCCCGGTGGTGTTCGAGGTCCTGAAGGCCCGCAAGGAGAACAGGGCGAAGGCCGCCGAGGAGCCCGCCGTGGCCGCGGCCGACGGCTCCGGCCCGCAGGCCCCGGGCCAGCGCGGCCGCCACGCCAAGCGCTGACCCCGCCCGGCCCGCACCGGCACCCGTACCGCCCCGTCCGCCCCGGAAGCCCGCGAGAGCTCCGGGGCGGACGTGCGTCACCGTACGGGCGCGCTCCCGGGCCCCTGGGCAGGCGCCGCAGGCGGGTGCGGTCCTAGAAGCCGCGGGTGCGCTTGGCCGCCCGGCGCTTGGCGGCGCTCGCGGCGCCCGGGATGCGCATGAACAGGCGCGAGGCCTCCGATCCCAGGTTGACGCCGATCGCGATGGCCAGGGCGATGGCCGCGGCGTTCGTCAGCGACCCCAGCCCCTCGTTCAGCCGGTTCTCGGCGATCAGCAGCAGCCCGTAGTACGTCGCCGAGCCCGGCAGCAGCGGGCCGATGGCGGCCGTCACGTACGGCAGGGCGGAGGCGAAGCGGTAGCGGGAGAAGAGCTGCCCGAAGAGGCCCACCAGCCCGGCCGCGACGGCCGTGGAGGGCACCGGCGGGATGCCCCCCGCGTAGTGCAGGGCCCCGAAGGTCACCCAGGCCACCCCGCCGTTCAGGGTCACGATCCACACGGTCGAACGTTCCTGCTGGAGCAGGATCGCGAAGGTGAAGACCAGCACCATGGAGGCCGCGATCTGGACCAGCGGCCGCTGGTGGATCGCGAGCACCTCCTCCGGCCGCGGGGAGGGGCCGAGCTGGAGCCCGAGGTAGAGCACCACGAGCACGCCCATGATGATGCCGATGAAGAGGTACATGACCTCCAGCAACCGGGCCGAAGCGGTGATGTAGTAGCCGGTCAGGCCGTCCTGCACGGCCGCGACCAGGGCCCGCCCCGGCAGCAGGGCGAACAGCCCACCGGTGATCACGGCGGAGCCGCGCACGTCGATCGGCGTCAGGTTCAGGGCCACCCCGATGGCGGCGGGCGGCATCGCGGCGACCACGAACTGGTAGAACTCGGGCAGCCCGCGCCCGGCGCACAGCCACGCCAGGCGGTCGCCGAGCACCGCGCCGATCGCTGCCGCGAAGAAGACGAGGACCCCGCCGCCGACCAGGGTGGAGGCGGCCCCCGCGAGCAGTCCGGCGGAGGCGGTGAGCATCCATCCGGGGTACGGGTGCCGGTTGCGGCGGATCTCGGCGAGGCGCCGGTAGGCCTCCTCCAGCGAGACGTCGATCTCGTGGGCGCTGATGTCGTCCACGAGCCGGAACACGGCCGCGAGCCGGTTGTAGTCGGTGCCGCGGCGGCGTACGGTCCGGGCCGCCGAGACCGGATCGTCCACCAGCGAGGGCTGGTGGGTGATCGACAGCATGGTGAAGGTGACGGTGGGCTCGCAGCGGTCCAGCCCGTAGGAGCGGGCCACCGCGAACATGGCGGCCTCCACGTCCTCGGCACCCTCGCCGCCCGCCAGCAGCAGCTCGCCGATGCGCAGGGTCAGGTCGAGCACGCGGCCCACGGCGGGGCCGGCCTCGCTCTGCTTCTGGACGAGCTCCGGGACGGGCCGCACGTCGACCGGCATGCGCAGCATCGTGCGCATGCGGTCCTGCCAGGGCGATTCCTTCATCCGGGCCACCGGGAAGCCCTGGCCCGGGGTGTAGGCGGGCGGGGAGTGCTGGGCGCTGTAGACGCTGGGGGTCGCGAAGGCGGACCGTTCCGGTTCCGGCGTCTGCGGCTCGGCGCCCGGCGGGACGGCGAACTCGGAGGTCGGCTGGTCCTCTTCCGTGGCCCCGGGCTCCATCCCGGGTGGCGGAGTGAAGGCGCTGTGCGCCTCGTCGGACGTGGGCTTCCTGTCCTCTGCCCCGTCGGCTTCCGCCACGCGTCCTCCAGTCCGTGATCACCCGGCGGTATCAGTATGCGGAACGCCGCGATCCGCCGCGAAGCCGGACCCCTGCCGCACCTGGACACCACTCCGGTGCCGCCCTGCCCCGCAGCTGCCCGGGCCGCGCGCCGCACACGCGACAGCGGGCGGCACCCCTGCCGGGGTACCGCCCGCCTTGTCACACGGGGCGCGGGGGAGTCCCCCGGCCCGTCACGGCATCACCGCGAGCGCGCAGCTCAGTGGTGGCCGCCCTGCGCCTCCAGGCGCTTGTACGAGGCCTCGATCTCGGCCTCGGCCTCGGTGCGGCCGACCCAGTTCGCGCCCTCGACCGACTTGCCCGGCTCCAGGTCCTTGTAGACCTCGAAGAAGTGCTGGATCTCCAGGCGGTCGAACTCGGAGACGTGGTGGATGTCGCGCAGGTGCTCGACACGCGGGTCCGAGGCGGGGACGCACAGCAGCTTGTCGTCGCCGCCAGCCTCGTCCGTCATGCGGAACATGCCGATGGCGCGGCACTTGATCAGGCAGCCGGGGAAGGTCGGCTCGTCCAGGATGACCAGCGCGTCCAGCGGGTCGCCGTCCTCGCCGAGGGTGTTCTCGACGAAGCCGTAGTCGGCCGGGTAGCTGGTCGAGGTGAAGAGGCGACGGTCCAGACGGATCCGGCCGGTCTCGTGGTCCACCTCGTACTTGTTCCGCGAACCCTTGGGGATCTCGATGGTGACGTCGAACTCCACGTCCTGCTCCTCCATGATCAGCTTCATTGCTCCGAGCCTGCGTTCATTCACCTGCGTGCGCGTCCCGCCCAGCCCTGCCGGGTGGGGTGCCATGCTCGCGGCAAGACGCAGTGGTTAAGTGTCCCTCACGCATATGTGTGATCGCGAAAGGGGCTGGTCCGAGGTGCCATCGATCAAAACGTGGCAGCTCATCGCAGGGTCGGCCGTCTCCGGCCTCGCCCTGTCGGTGGCGACGGTGGCCGCCGCCGGTCCGTGGGACTCCGGCCAGCGTAAGGCCGAGCGGGAGCGAGCCGCCTCCTGGGGCCGTACGGGTGGCGCAGATCACGGTGGTGAGCGGCTGCCCGAGGCCGCGCCGAGCGCCCCCGGGGTGCTCGGCACCGTCGGCCCGGGAGCCCCGCGCAAGGAGGCCGCCGTCGGGGCGGCCGCCCCGGGCGGGCTGGAGGCGGCGCTGAAGCCGCTGCTCGCCGACCCGGCGCTCGGCACCGTCCGCACCGCCTCCGTGGTCGACACGGCCACCGGACAGGTGCTGTACGAGTCCGGGGCGCGGGACGCGATGACCCCCGCCTCGACGATCAAGATCGTCACTGCTGCCGCCGCGCTGGCCGCCCTCGGCCCCGAGCACCGGATCCGCACCACCGTGGTCCCCGGCGCCGCCCCCGGGCAGATCCTGCTGGTCGGCGGCGGAGACCCCTCCCTCACCGCCAGGAAGAACGCCCCCGCCGGATCCGGCGGCAGCCTCTACACCCTCGCCGCCGACACCGCCCAGGCCCTCAAGGCCGCGGGCACCGACAGCGTGACCCTCGGCTACGACGACAGCCTCTACACCGGCCCCGCCCGCCACCCGATCGGCGTCAACCCCAACATCGCGCTGGTCACCGCCCTGATGGCCGACGAGGGCCGCCCCGACGACTCCGTCTCCGGGCCCGTCGCCCGCACCGACGACCCGTCCGGGGACGCCGCCCGCGCCTTCGCCGCCCTGCTGGCCGAACGCGGCATCAAGGTCACCGGCGCACCCGCCCGGGCCAAGGCCGCCGCCGGTGCCCAGCCCCTGGCCACGACCCTCTCCACCCCCGTGGCCGGGCTCGTCGAGCGGATGCTGACCCACAGCGACAACGACATCGCCGAGGCCCTGGCCCGGCAGACCGCCCTGGCCTCCGGCCAGCCCGCCAGCTTCGAAGGCGCCGAGAAGGCCGTCACCGGCCGGCTCACCGCCCTCGGCGTCGACGTCGGCGGCTCCCGCTTCGCCGACGGCAGCGGCCTGGGACGGGCCGACAAGGTCAGCGCGGGTCTGCTGACCGCCCTGCTCGCCAAGGCCGCCGACCCCCAGCGCCCGGAGCTGCGGCCGGTCCTCACCGGGCTGCCCGTCGCCGGATTCACCGGGACCCTGCGCGCCCGCAACTCCGGCAGCTCCCCGGCCTCCGGCCTGCTCCGGGCCAAGACGGGCACCCTCAGCGGCGTGAACGCGCTCTCCGGGACCGTCGTCGACCCCTCCGGCCGGCTGCTGGCCTTCGCCTTCCTGACGGCGAACAGCCCGGACGGCCCGGCCGCCGAGAAGGGCCTCGACAAGCTGGCCGCGGCGGTGGCGACCGCTCCCTAGGGGGTCCGCGGAAGGGCCGGTCCACGTACGGTTGACGCATGACGAGCATCAGTGGTGCGGAGATGGTCGACTGGAACCTCGCGGTGGCGACCGCGACCCGGCTGGTGCGGCCCGGCCCGGAGGTCGGCCGGGACGAGGCCCGGGCCGTGGTCGCGGAGCTGCGCGAGCATGCCAGGACCTCGGAACGGCACGTACGGGAGTTCACCCGGATGATCGAAGAGGGGGCGGCGGTCCACGACACCCCCGTGCTCGTCGTCGACCGGGCGGGCTGGGTCAAGGCCAACGTGGCCGGCTTCCGGGAGCTGCTCCAGCCGCTCCTCGGCAAGATGCAGGAACGCCGCGCGGGCGCCCCCGGCGGAGCCGTCCTGGGCGCGGTCGGAGGCAAGGTCACCGGGGTCGAGCTGGGCATGCTGCTGAGCTTCCTGGCCTCGCGCGTCCTCGGCCAGTACGAGACCTTCGCGCCGGTCTCCCGCGACCTGCCGGGCTCGGCCGCCGGCGGCGGCAGACTGCTGCTCGTCGCCCCCAACATCGTCCACGTCGAACGCGAGCTGGAGGTGAACCCGCACGACTTCCGGCTGTGGGTCTGCCTGCACGAGGAGACGCACCGTACCCAGTTCACGGCCGTCCCGTGGCTGCGCGACCACCTCGAGGGCGAAATCCAGACGTTCCTGGGCGCCACCGAAATGGACCCGATGACCGTCCTGGAGCGGGTCCGCGAAGCCGCCCAGTCCTTCGCCGGCGCCCGTCCGGACGCCGAGAACGGCGAGGAGGGCCGGTCCCTCGTCGAGCTCGTGCAGACCCCCGAGCAGCGGGAGGTGCTCGCCCGGCTCACCGCCGTCATGTCCCTGCTGGAGGGCCACGCCGACTTCGTGATGGACGGCGTCGGCCCGCAGGTCGTGCCCTCGGTCGCCGAGATCCGGGAGAAGTTCCAGCAGCGCCGGGCCAATGGGGCCGGCCGCCTCGACGCGGCCCTGCGCAAGCTCCTGGGCCTCGACGCGAAGCTGCGCCAGTACCGCGACGGCGAGCGCTTCGTGCGCGCCGTGGTCGGCCAGGTCGGCATGGACGGCTTCAACCGCGTCTGGACCTCCCCGAACACGCTGCCGACCAAGGCCGAGATCGCCAAGCCCGCCGACTGGGTCGCCCGCGTCCACCGCAAGGGGAGCGAAGCAGGCTGACGCAAGGGGCCCAGGCCTGCCTGGCACCTGCGGGGCGGCGTCGCCCCGCAGGTGCCAGGCAGGCCTGAAGATGTCTCACTGGGGGAAGCAGCGTCACCCGTCCGAGGGACCGTGGGCCGTGAAAGGGCGTGCGATGCTCGGGGAACGGCTCGGCTCTGTCACCATCGACGCACTCTGAGTGACAACCCGCGCGTCCCGCGGGACCTCTCGCGGGGACACGGGACACCGAGCAGCACCCCAGCACACGACACCCCCCGGGCGGCGCCCACCGGCGCCGGCCGGGGGGAGCCTCCGAGGCATCCGAACTCCACCGAAGGGCACCGGACATGGGTCCCCATCCTGCGGTCGCGGCGATACGCCTGGCGGTCCGCCGCGTACTCCACGACGTCCTCACCGACCTCACCGATCTCCCCCAGACCCGGTCCGGGGGGACCCCCGGCGCCGTTCCGCGCGCCGGCGGCCGCCTCCCCGCGCCGACCCCGGCGGGCAGGCCGCCGCTCGTCCTCGTCGCCTGCTCCGGCGGTGCCGACTCGATGGCCCTCGCCTCGGCCCTCGCCTTCGAGGCCCCCAAACTCGGCATCCGGGCCGGCGGCATCACCGTCGACCACGGACTGCAGGCCGGATCCGACCTGCGCGCCGCCGAGGTCGTCTCCCGCATGACCGCGCTCCGCCTCGACCCGGTGGAGTCCGTCGCCGTGCGCGTCGGCCGCGAGGGCGGACCCGAGGCCGCCGCCCGCGACGCCCGCTACGGGGCCCTGGACGAGGCCGCCGACCGCCTGGGCGCCGTCGCCGTGCTGCTCGGCCACACCCGGGACGATCAAGCCGAAACCGTCCTGCTGGGCCTCGCGCGCGGCTCCGGCATCCGCTCCCTGTCCGGCATGCCGGAAGCTTCCGGTGGCCCGGGCGGCCCGGGCGGGCCCGGCCGCAGCCGCCGCTACCGCCGCCCCTTCCTCCAGGTCGACCGGCAGACCGCCCGCAAGGCCTGCATGGTCCAGTCCCTCCCCGTCTGGGACGACCCGCACAACATCGACCCCGCCTACACCCGCTCCCGCCTGCGCCACGAGGGGCTGCCCGCCCTGGAGAAGGCGCTGGGCAAGGGGGTCGTGGAGGCCCTCGCCCGGACCGCCCAGCTCTCCCGCGACGACGCCGACGCCCTGGACTCCTGGGCCGCCGAGGCCGAGACCGGCGTACGGGACGAGGACGGCCGCCTGGAGTGCGCCAAGCTGTACGCCCTTCCCCCGGCGGTCCGCCGCCGGGTGCTGCGCAGGGCCGTGGTCGCCGCCGGCTCTCCCGCGGGCTCGCTCTTCGCCCGCCACATCGAAGAAGTCGACCGCCTCATCACCGGATGGCGGGGTCAGGGCGCCATCAACCTGCCCGGCCGGGTCGAGGCCCAGCGGCAGGGTGGCAGACTTGTCATCCGGCAGGGCTGATTGGTGCTGAAGCACGGCTGAGTCCTCCGGGGGCACACCCCGGAGCCCCGGCCGACAACGAAAGTGATGCGGGTGGACGAGAAGGACATGGGCGGCGACCTCCAGTCGGTGCTCATCACCAAGGAAGAGATCGACGCGAAGCTGGCCGAGCTGGCCGCGAAGATCGACGCGGAGTACGCGGGCAAGGACCTGCTCATCGTCGGCGTCCTCAAGGGCGCGGTGATGGTGATGGCGGACCTGGCGCGCGCCTTGTCCACCCCGCTCACCATGGACTGGATGGCGGTGTCCTCGTACGGCGCCGGGACCCAGTCCTCGGGCGTGGTGCGGATCCTCAAGGACCTGGACACCGACATCAAGGACAAGCACGTCCTGATCGTCGAGGACATCATCGACTCCGGTCTGACGCTGTCCTGGCTGCTGTCGAACCTGGGATCCCGCCAGCCGGCCTCCCTGGAGGTCGTCACGCTGCTGCGCAAGCCCGACGCGGCGAAGGTCGCCATCGACGTGAAGTGGGTCGGTTTCGACATCCCGAACGAGTTCGTCGTCGGCTACGGCCTCGACTACGCCGAGAAGTACCGCAACCTGCCGTTCGTCGGCACGCTCGCCCCGCACGTCTACGGCGGCTGAAGCAGCGACCCGGGCGGGGAACCCTGGAGCGATTCCCGCCGTTGGAAGAGGGGAAGGCGGGTCTGTCAGCCGTCCCACGAGGCCGCGGGTGACAATTCAGGGGTACATTCCGAAGAACAGTCTTTACTCACAGCAGCATTTACCTACGGGCAGGAGGGACGGGGTGCCTGGCGCCCCGTATGGATGGACGTGAAGCGATACTTCCGTGGGCCGGTCATGTGGATCGTGCTGGCCGTCCTCGCCGTGGTCGTGTTGATGAATGTCGTCGGCTCAGGCGGCGGCTACAAGACGGTGGACACCAGCGAGGTCATCAAGGCGATCAACAGCGGCCAGGTGCAGAGCGCAGAGCTCACCACCGGCGACAGCCAGATGATCAAGGTCGAGCTGAAGAAGGACCAGAAGCTCGGCGACAACTCCGGCACCAAGTTCCAGGCCAACTACATCGGGGACCAGGGCGTCCAGCTCGCCCAGAACCTCCAGACCAAGTACGAAGCCGGTCAGATCCCGGACGGCTACAAGGTCGCGCCGGACAAGACCAGCCCGTTCCTGAGCGTGCTGCTCTCGCTCCTGCCCTTCGTGCTGATCGTCCTTGTCTTCCTGTTCCTGATGAACCAGATGCAGGGCGGCGGCTCCCGGGTCATGAACTTCGGGAAGTCCAAGGCCAAGCTCATCACCAAGGACACCCCGAAGACGACGTTCGCCGACGTCGCGGGTTCGGACGAGGCCGTCGAGGAACTCCACGAGATCAAGGAGTTCCTCCAGGAGCCGGCGAAGTTCCAGGCCGTCGGCGCCAAGATCCCCAAGGGCGTGCTGCTCTACGGCCCGCCCGGCACCGGCAAGACCCTGCTGGCGCGTGCCGTCGCGGGCGAGGCCGGCGTCCCGTTCTACTCGATCTCCGGTTCCGACTTCGTCGAGATGTTCGTCGGTGTCGGTGCCTCGCGTGTCCGCGACCTGTTCGAGCAGGCCAAGGCCAACGCTCCGGCGATCGTCTTCGTCGACGAGATCGACGCCGTCGGCCGGCACCGCGGTGCGGGTCTCGGCGGCGGCCACGACGAGCGCGAGCAGACCCTCAACCAGCTGCTCGTCGAGATGGACGGCTTCGACGTGAAGGGCGGGGTCATCCTGATCGCCGCCACGAACCGTCCGGACATCCTCGACCCGGCGCTGCTGCGCCCGGGCCGTTTCGACCGGCAGATCGCGGTCGACCGTCCGGACATGCAGGGCCGTCTGGAGATCCTCAAGGTCCACCAGAAGGGCAAGCCGGTCGCCCCGGACGTCGACCTGGGTGCGGTTGCCCGGCGTACGCCCGGCTTCACCGGTGCCGATCTCTCCAACGTCCTGAACGAGGCCGCGCTGCTCACGGCCCGCTCGGACAAGAAGCTGATCGACAACCACTCGCTGGACGAGGCGATCGACCGCGTCGTGGCGGGCCCGCAGAAGCGGACCCGGATCATGTCGGACCGGGAGAAGAAGATCACCGCGTACCACGAGGGCGGACACGCCCTGGTCGCGGCGGCTTCCCCGAACTCCGACCCGGTCCACAAGATCACGATCCTGTCCCGCGGCCGGGCCCTGGGCTACACCATGGTCCTGCCCGACGAGGACAAGTACTCGACCACGCGCAACGAGATGCTCGACCAGCTGGCGTACATGCTGGGCGGGCGCGCGGCCGAGGAGCTGGTCTTCCACGACCCGACCACGGGCGCGGCGAACGACATCGAGAAGGCCACCGCCACGGCGCGGGCCATGGTCACGCAGTACGGCATGACCGAGCGTCTCGGTGCGATCAAGTTCGGCGGCGACAACACCGAGCCGTTCCTGGGCCGCGAGATGGCGCACCCGCGGGACTACTCGGAAGAGGTCGCGGCGCTGGTCGACGAAGAGGTCAAGAAGCTCATCGAGACCGCGCACAACGAGGCCTGGGAGATCCTCGTCGAGAACCGTGACGTCCTCGACAACCTGGTCCTCGCGCTGCTGGAGAAGGAGACGCTGAACAAGGAGCAGATCGCCGAGATCTTCTCGACGATCGTGAAGCGTCCGGCCCGCCCCGCGTGGACCGGCTCCTCCCGCCGCACCCCCTCCACCCGTCCGCCGGTGCTCTCTCCCAAGGAGCTCCAGCTGACCAACTCGGCGAACGGCACGTCGGCCGTGTCGGTGGAGAAGGCCCCCGAGGCCTCGCCGGAGGAGCGCGCGGAGTAGTCCGCCGCCGATCCACCCGGAATGGAAGCCGCGCCCCCCAGGTTCTAGCCTGGGGGGCGCGGCGCTTTCGCATGTCCGCGAGCACAGACAGGAACGAGGAAGAGATGACCGACCCAGTGACCCTGACCGGTGGCGAGGGCACGATCGGCGAGTTCGACGAGAAGCGCGCCGAGGCGGCGGTCCGTGAGCTTCTGATCGCGGTCGGCGAGGACCCGGACCGCGAGGGCCTCCGGGAGACCCCCGGACGCGTGGCGCGGGCCTACCGGGAGATATTCGGCGGTCTGTGGCAGAAGCCCGAAGAGGTGCTGACCACGACGTTCGACCTCGGGCACGACGAGATGGTCCTGGTGAAGGACATCGAGGTCATGAGCTCCTGCGAGCACCACCTGGTGCCCTTCCACGGTGTCGCGCACGTGGGCTACATCCCGTCGAGCGACGGCAAGATCACCGGACTGTCGAAGCTGGCCCGGCTGGTGGACGTGTTCGCCCGCCGTCCCCAGGTCCAGGAGCGGCTGACCACCCAGATCGCGGACTCCCTGATGGAGATCCTGGATCCGCGCGGGGTGATCGTGGTCATCGAGTGCGAGCACATGTGCATGACCATGCGCGGGGTCCGCAAGCCCGGCGCGAAGACGATCACTTCGGCGGTCCGCGGCCAGCTCCGCGACCCGGCGACCCGCAACGAGGCCATGAGCCTCATCATCGCCCGCTGACGGGCGGCCCGGCGGCCCGCCCGGTCCGCCCCGCCGCCGTCAGGCGCGGGCCGGGGCTCCGGGGGCCTCGTCGTCGTCCTCGGGGAGTTTGAGGACGTGCTCCAGGAACAGGGCGGCGGCGACGACCGCCGCGCCTGCGAGGACCGAGAACCCGGCGTACCAGGCCTGGTCGCGGCGGGCGGGGACCTCCAGGGCCTCGGTCAGCAGGAAGACGCCCACACCGCCGTACATGCCCGCCACGAGGGCGGCCACCAGGGCGCTGGCCTGCCCGAAGACCACGGCGCGGGCCGCCATCAGCGGCTCCACGCCCTTGGCCTCCGGGCGGCGCTCGCGCTGGGCCTTGAGACGTGCCCGCAGGGACAGGGCGGTGGCCAGCAGCACCACGGCGATGGTGCCCAGGACGATCGGCGCGGCCAGCGGGACGCCCGGCAGACTGCCGTACGCGTTCCACAGCCGGGCGCCCGCCCAGGACAGGACCCCGGCGATGACGAAGATCCCCGCCAGGACCGCCGGCCTCAGTTGCTTCACTTGCCCGTTCCCCACTTTCAACGACTTGCCGTGGACAGGCTACTAACGACTACTCAGGCAGGCGGAGTTCCAGGTCCGGGCGCGGCGTGACGCCCGTCTGGCCGAGTTCGGTCAGCAGGGCGGCGACGGCGCCGTGGCCGGGGATCCGGGCCTCGGGGTCGATGTCGTGCCACGGGGCCAGGACGAAGGCCCGCTGGTGGGCGCGCGGGTGCGGGAGGGTGAGGACGGGGTCATCGGAGACCACGTCGGCGTACGCGACGATGTCGACGTCGATCGTGCGCGGGCCCCAGCGCTCCTCGCGGACGCGGTCGAAGGCCTCTTCGATGGCGTGTCCGCGCTCCAGGAGCGAGGAGGGGGGCAGCGTGGTCTTCACCGAGATGACGGCGTTGAAGTACGCGGGCTGCGATCCGGGGTCGACGCCCCACGGCTCGGTCTCGTACACCGAGGAGACGGCCTTGACCCGCAGGCCCGGGGTGTCCCCGAGGGCGTCGATGGCGCCCTGGAGGGTCTCCAGGCGGTTGCCGAGGTTCGCACCGAGCGCGATCACGGCCCATTTCGGGTTGGACAGGGTGACGTCCGCCGCGTCGACCGTCTCGACGACGGAGGCGGGTACCGGCTGCACCGTGGGGTCGCTCTGTGCGTTCAGTCCGTTGTTCATGCGCGGCTCCGGGTGATCGTGATGGTCACGTCGTCGAAGGGGACGGTGATGGGCGCGTCCGGTTTGTGGACGACCACCTCCACCTGCGCCACCGCTTCGTGCTTGAGGCACTGCTGGGCGATCCGCTCGGCGAGGGTCTCGATCAGGTCGACGGGCTCTCCCTGGACCACGTCGACGACCTCCTCGGCGACGACCCCGTAGTGCACGGTCTTCGCCAGGTCGTCTCCGGCCGCCGCGGGGCGGGTGTCGAGGTGCAGCACGAGGTCGACGATGAAGGTCTGGCCTTCCTCGCGTTCCCGGGGGAAGACGCCGTGGTGCCCGCGAGCCTTGAGGCCGCGCAGCGCGACACGATCCACGCGAATCACTCCTGCTTTCGTAAGTCTTCCGGTCCCGGGGCTTCCCGGGGCCATGGGCCTACGCCGAGTGCGGTCGGCGTCGTCCGTCTTCGAATTTACCTGCGAAACACCTCCGCTCCCGCCGGTGGGGTCAGGAGGCGTCCCCCTCCTCGTCCTCGTCGGACTCCGTGAGGACGGGAGAACCGTGGTGGGACCAGAGGCGCCAGCCCTCGGATGTGCGACGGAACACATTCGTGGCGACGACCAGCTGGCCGACGAGCGGGCCCAGTTCTCCGCCGTCCTCGGCGGGTCCGCCGCTGAGGATGTTCTCCGTGCACGTCACCAGCGCGGTGTCACCTATGACGGCCACTTTGGTGTCGGTGAGGAAGAACTGGATGTAGTCCGTGTGGGACATGATCAGCGCGTACGAGCGCAGGACCTCGCCGCGGCCCGCCAGCACCGGCCAGCCGGGGTGGACGCAGGAGATCTCGTCGTCGAGCCAGAGCGCCGACAGCGCGTCGAAGTCCCCCTGCTCCATGGCCTCGTAGAAGGCCGTGTTGACCTCTTCGACCGCCTCGATGTCGGTTCTGCTCACAGGGCTCCTTCTCGGTCGGTGGTCACAGCGCTCCTTCCACGGCGCGGGCCACCCGAACCGCGTCCGCGGTCGCCCGTACCTCGTGGACCCGTACGGCCCAGGCGCCCTGGTGCGCGGCGATCGCGGAGACGGCCGCGGTGGCCGCGTCGCGCTCGCGGGCGGGCGGCGGCGAGGCGTCGGCCGCGCCGGCCAGGACGCGGCCGAGGAAGCGCTTGCGCGAGGCGGCGATCAGCAGCGGGAAGCCGAGGGCGCGCAGGTCGGGCAGGTGGGCGACCAGGGCGAGGTCGTGTTCGGCGTTCTTGGCGAAGCCGAGGCCGGGGTCGACGACGAGCCGGTCGGGGGCGATGCCGCCGGCGACCACGGAGTCGATGCGGGTCCGGAGTTCGGCGGTGACCTCCGCCACCACGTCCTCGTAGACGGCGAGGCTGTTCATGCCGGCGCTGAAGCCGCGCCAGTGCATGACCACGAAGGGCACCTCGGCGGCCGCCACCGCCGCGATCATGCCGGGGTCGGCGAGGCCGCCGCTGACGTCGTTGACCAGGACCGCTCCGGCTTCGACGGCCCGGGCGGCCACGGCCGCGCGCATGGTGTCGACGGATACGGTGACGCCCTCGGAGGCGAGGCCGCGGACCACGGGGACGACCCGGCGCAGCTCCTCCTCCTCGTCGACGCGGGAGGCGCCGGGCCGGGTGGACTCGCCGCCGACGTCGACGAGGTCGGCGCCCTGGGCCACGAGGTCCAGGCCGCGCTTGACGGCCGCGGTGGTGTCGAACCAGCGGCCGCCGTCGGAGAAGGAGTCGGGGGTGACGTTGACGACGCCCATGACCCCGCAGCGGTCCCAGTCCGGCAGACCTGCGACCCGGCCCCTGCCGGTGGCTCCGCGCTTCGTGTTCATAGGTCCAAGGGTAGGGCTGACCTGGATACGGCAGGGCCCCGGCGCCTGTCGGCGGCCGGGGCCCTGACCTGCTCGGCGTGGACTAGGCCGCCTGCACCTCGCGCTCGGCCTGCTTGGGCACCACGGCGATGTGCTGGTGCGCGCAGGTGCGGACCGGCTTGGGACGGCGGCGGCCGGCGAAGAGCCGGGGCAGGGCCAGCGTCACGAACCCCTCGGCCTGCATCGCGGCGAAACCGATGCGGGGCAGGTCACGGGTGGTGCGGAAGACGACGAAGCGCGGCTCCCAGCGGGGGCGGAACTTCGCGTTGAACTTGTACAGCGACTCGATCTGGAACCAGCGGGAGAGGAAGACCAGCAGCCCGCGCCACATCCGCAGCACGGGGCCGGCGCCGATCTTCTCGCCGCGGGCGAGGGCCGAGCGGAACATCGCGAAGTTCAGCGAGACCTTCTCGATCTTGAGTGCGGGCGCGGCCTCCAGGGAGGCCACGATCAGCAGCTCGTTCATGCCCGGGTCGGCGGCGCGGTCGCGGCGCATCAGCTCCAGCGACATGCCGTCCTTGCCCCACGGCACGAAGTGCAGGACCGCCTTCAGGTCGCCGAAGGGGCTGGTGTCGCCCTCCTCCACCCGGTGGGCGGTGGCGATGAAGCAGTCCCCGTCGCCCGGGTCGCCGACCCGGCCCAGCGCCATGGAGAAGCCGCGCTCGGTGTCGGTGCCGCGCCAGGCGTCGGCGGCGCCGCGGACCTGGTCCAGCTCCTCCTCGGTGAGCTCGCTGACCCGGCGGACCTTGGTGGTGTAGCCATTGCGTTCGATGCGCTTCACCATTTGGCGGACGTTGCGCATGGCGCGGCCCGAGAGGGAGAAGTCTTTGACATCGACTATCGCCTCGTCACCCAGTTCCAGGGCGTCCAGCCCGGTCTCGCGGGTCCACACCTCGCCGCCGGTCTCGCTGCAGCCCATGACGGCCGGGGTCCAGGAGTGGGCCTTGGCCTCCTCCATGAACCGCTCGATGGCGCCGGGCCAGGCCTCGACGTCGCCGATGGGGTCGCCGGAGGCGAGCATCACGCCGGAGACGACCCGGTAGGTGACGGCGGCCTTGCCGCTGGGGGAGAAGACGACGGCCTTGTCGCGGCGGAGCGCGAAGTGGCCGAGGGAGTCGCGGCCGCCGTGCTTGGCGAGCAGCTCGCGCAGCTTGCCCTCGTCGTCGGCGGTGAGGTGGGCGGCCGGGTGCTCGGGGCGGAAGGCCAGGTAGATGGTGGTGAGCGCGGTCAGCATGCCGAGGGCGCCGAGGGAGTAACCGACGGTCCACGACACGCGTCCGGCGTAGTCGACGGGGCCCTCGAAGCCGAAGAGGCCGTAGACGACGTGCGTGATCTGCTCGTACAGGCCGGGGCTGCCGACGACCTTGCCCGGGTGGACGTTGACGATGACCAGGCCGAGCCCGATGGAGCCGGCGCTCATCAGGACGAAGTTCGCGAGCGCCTTCCAGCGGCTGCGCGGGTCGGGCAGTGCCCTGAATTCACCCTGATGGCGCAGCAGCAGCGCGAGCAGCACCGCCGCGATGACCACCCCGATGACCGAGTGCCGGTACGTGAACTGCGCCGCGGCGCCCGCCGGCAGCAGCACGACGGCGGCCCGCCAGGCCCGCCGCTTGTGGCGCTTGAGGCCGTGGGCGAGCAGCAGCAGCAGCACGCCCGCGCTGATCGAGAGGGCAGCCGCGAACGGTCCGAGGGAGCCGGGCAGCACCTCCGTGACCGCGTGGATCCGGCTGTGGCGGAATCGCGGGAAGACCCCGGCCGCGATGTCCAGAAGGCCGACGATCATGACGGCCGTACCTACCAGGCCGGGCACCGACTCCGGCCTGGGCCCGCTGAGGATTCGGCGGACCCTGCTCGGAACCTGTCCCGACTTATCGCCATCTATCCTGCTAGACATCGCTTCCCGTTGCTCCGCGAGAGATCATGTGGCCGAAGGCCGCGACAGCCTCCGGTGTGTGGTGCGTCCAGTAGGACGACATCGACGAGGAGCGGGTTCACTCTTCGTCGGAAATTTCCGGTCCTGCCATCAGAAAGTCGACTGACTGCTCATGGGTCTCACCAGTAATACGGTCCTGGCGTTGGCCATCATCGCGGGTGTGCTGCTCTTCGCGGCCACCGTCTGGTTCTGGCCGAAGCTCTCGGGCCGCACCTGGCGCGCGTTCACCGGGCGGATCGGGCTGCTGCTCGCGACGCAGCTCGCCCTGTTCGCCGCCGTCGGTCTCGCGGCCAACAAGTCGTTCCTGTTCTACGGGTCCTGGGCCGACCTGTTCGGCCAGGAGACGTCCATGGGCAAGGTCGTCGACCACTCGATGAGCAGCAAGGACATCAAGGTCGTCGACAAGCAGAAGCTGGACGTCCCCGGCGGCGCCAAGCCGCAGGTCGGCGGTCAGATCCTGAAGGTCGCGATCACCGGGCAGAAGTCCAGGATAACGAGCCCCGGCTACGTGTGGCTGCCGCCGGAGTACTTCCAGCCGCAGCACAAGGACGAGAACTTCCCCGCGTCCATCGTCCTGACCGGCTACCCGGGCACCGCCGAGAACCTGATCAAAGGGCTCGACTACCCGATGAAGGCCTTCAGCCTGTCCAAGGCGGGCAAGATGAAGCCGATGATCCTGGTCATGATGCGCCCGACCGTCGCGCCCCCGCGTGACACCGAGTGCGTGGACATACCCGGTGGCCCGCAGACCGAGACCTTCTTCGCGCAGGACCTCCCGCAAGCCATCACGGACACCTTCCGGGTCGGCAAGGAAGCCAAGAACATGGGCTTCATCGGCAACTCCACGGGCGGCTACTGCGCCCTGAAGATCGCCGCCCACCACCCGCAGAACTTCGGTGCGGCCGCGGCTCTTTCCGCCTACTACGAGGCCCCGGACGACCCGACCACGGGCGACCTGTTCCACGGGGACGACAAGCTGAAGAAGCGGGCGGACGTCCTGCACACCATGGCGAACAAGGAGCCGTCCGGTACGTCCTTCCTGGTGACCAGCAGCGAGACGGGCGAACCGAACCTCGGTGACACCAAGAAGTTCGTCAAGCTGGTCAAGAGCCCGGACCGGGTCTCCTCGATCATCCTCGACAGCGGCGGCCACAACTTCAACACGTGGCGCCGCGAGATCCCCCCGATGCTGGTGTGGATGAGCGGGCGCATCGAGGCCTGAGCCTCCCGCCCGCCCGTGAAGAAGGGCCCGACCCCTCCGGTCGGGCCCTTCTCCTCTTCCTACGCCTTCTGCAACCGGGCGCGGCGCAGGGCCCGGTGGACGCCCTCCGGGGTCAGTACGCCGACCAGCGCGCCCGATACCGGGTCCGTGACGCCGATCCGGCCCGAGTCCTCCTGGAGCAGCGCGGCGAGCGCCTCGCGCAGGCTGGCCCCCAGTTCCACGGACGCGCCCGGGGCCTTGCCCTCCGCCGCCGCCAGGTCGGCCGGCCCGACGGGGGTGACGGCGAGCCGCTTGAGCCCCCGGTCGGCGCCGACGAAGGAGGCCACGTACGCGGTGGCGGGCGCGCCCAGCACCGCGGCCGGGCTCGCGAACTGCTCGATGGTGCCCGCTCCGTAGACGGCGATGCGGTCGCCGAGCCGGACGGCCTCCTCCAAGTCGTGGGTGACCAGCAGGATGGTCTTGCGCACCGTCTTCTGCAGGGTCAGGAACTCGTTCTGCAGGCGCTCGCGCACCACCGGGTCCACCGCGCCGAACGGCTCGTCCATCAGCAGCACCGGCGGATCGGCGGCGAGCGCGCGGGCCACGCCGACGCGCTGGCGCTGGCCGCCCGAGAGCTGCTCCGGGTACCGGCGCCCGTAGACGGCCGGATCCAGTCCCACCAGTTCGAGGAGCTCGGCCGCGCGGGCGCGGGCCCTGGCCCTGGAGGTGCCGATCAGCTGGGGCACGGTCGCCGTGTTCTCCAGCACGGTCTTGTGGGGGAACAGCCCGACCTGCTGGATGACGTAGCCGATCCGGCGCCGCAGCTCCACGGGGTCGGCGGCGGAGATGTCCTCGCCGCCGAGCAGGATCCGGCCGGAGGTCGGCTCGATGAGCCGGTTGACCATCTTCATCGTGGTCGTCTTGCCGCATCCGGACGGGCCCACGAGGGTGACCAGCTCGCCCTCCGCCACCTCGAAGGACAGGTCCTCGACGGCCGTCGTCCCGTCGGGGTAGCGCTTGGTCACGTGCTCGAATCGGATCACGCGGGCCATCCTCCCCTACCGGCCGTCAGGTTGTGGCGAAGACTTTGTCAGGGGAGTGTTGCGCCTGTGCGAAGGTTTCCGGCCGTCGAGGGTGTCGGGGGTTAGGGTCGCCGGTGTACGTCGGATCGGTGACAGGGGGCGGGGCATGGCCGGGCAGAACTGCCTGGTGGCGAACGACTGGTTCTGCTGGGAGTACGTCACCTCCCGCTCCCAGGAGCTGACCGACGCCACCGTGGAACACATCTGGATCACAGCTGTGTCCGTGGTCGTGGGCATCGCCGTCGCCGTCCCCCTGGCCCTGCTGGCCCGCCGCGGACGCCGCTGGGCGGCTCCGGTGCTGGGCCTGACCACCCTGCTCTACACGATCCCCTCGCTCGCCATGTTCTCCCTGCTGCTGCCGCTCTTCGGTCTGTCGGCGGCGCTCGTGGTGACCGGGCTGGTGCTGTACTCGCTGACCATCCTCGTCCGCAACGTCCTGGCCGGCCTGGAGGCCGTCCCCGAGGAGGTCCGGGAAGCCGCGCGCGGCATGGGGTACGGGCCCGGCCGGCTGCTGTGGCAGGTCGAACTGCCCCTGGCGCTGCCCGCACTGCTCGCCGGGGTGCGGATCGCCACCGTCTCCACGGTCGCGCTGACCACGGTCGGCTCCATCGTCGGCAAGGGCGGCCTGGGAAACCTGATCGCTCCCGCCGTCAACAGCTCCTTCAAGGCCCAGGTGCTCACCGCCTCCGTGCTGTGCGTCCTGCTCGCGCTCGTGGCGGACCTGCTGCTCCTCGGAGCGCAGCGGCTGCTCACGCCGTGGACGCGGGCCGCGCGCCCGGCGAAGGGGGCCTGAGGCATGGGCGTGATGGAAGGGGCCTGGGACTGGCTGGCCGACGGCGCCAACTGGTCCGGGGAGAGCGGGGTCTGGCACCGGCTCGCCGAGCACGTCTACGTCAGCGGGATCGCGCTCGCGATCGCCTGCGCGGTGGCACTGCCCGTCGGTCTGTACCTGGGCCACCTCGGCAAGGGCGGCGCCCTCGCGGTGAACGTCTCCAACATCGGCCGGGCCGTGCCCGTCTTCGCGGTGCTGGCCCTGTTCATGGTCTCGCCGCTGCGCAACGCGGGCTACCTGCCCACCATCGCCGCACTCGTCCTGTTCGCCGTGCCTCCGCTGCTGACCAACGCCTACGTGGGCATGCGCGAGGTCGACCGGTCCGTGGTGGAGGCCGCCCGGGGCATGGGCATGTCCGGTGGCCAGCTCTTCTGGCGGGTCGAACTCCCGCTGGCGCGCGACCTGGTGATGACCGGCCTGCGGTCGGGCGCCGTCCAGGTCATCGCGACGGCCACCATCGCGGCCATGGTCGGCCAGGGCGGCCTCGGCCGGATCATCACCGCCGGCTTCAACACGTACAACACGGCCCAGGTCGTCGCGGGCGCCCTGCTGGTGGCGGCGCTGGCCCTGCTGGTGGAGGGCGCCCTGGTGGCGGCGGACCGGCTGCTGCCGCGTCCCGCCAGGCGCAGGGCCACCGCCTGACCTTCCCGCTCCCGTGCCCCTTCCGTCCGTCCCGCCTTCCCACTCCTCTGGAGGAGACCATGAGCAAGTCCACGCGCGTCCTCGGCGCGGCCCTGGGCGCGGTGGCCCTGACCGCCTCGCTCACCGCGTGCGGCGGTGAGAGCCTGGAGAAGAGCAAGGACGCCGGTTCCTCCTCTTCCCCGGGCGGTTCGGGTGACAAGGGCAGCCTGGTGATCGGCGCGGCCGGCTTCACCGAGTCCAACGTGCTGGCCGAGCTGTACGCGCAGGTCCTCCGGGGCGCCGGGTACGACACCTCGGTCAAGACGGTCAACAACCGTGAGCTGTACGAGCCGTCCCTGGAGAAGGGCGAGATCGACGTCGTCCCGGAGTACGCGGCCACGCTCGCCGAGTTCCTCAACGCCAAGGTGAACGGGGCGAAGGCGCCGGAGGAGAAGCCGGTCGCGTCGAGCGACGTCGCGGCGACCGTCGCGGCGCTGGAGAAGCTGGCGGGCCCGCTCGGTCTGAAGGCGCTGTCGCCGGGTGAGGCCGTCGACCAGAACGCCTTCGCCGTATCCAGGGAATTCGCCGAGAAGAACAATCTCAAGACCCTTTCCGATCTCGGCAGGTCCGGGCTGAAGGTGAAGATCGCGGCGGGCGACGAATGCTCCGTCCGCCCCTTCTGCGCCCCGGGGCTGAAGAAGACGTACGGAATCGACGTGTCCGGCGTCGACCCCAAGGGCGTCGGCACCCCGCAGTCGAAGCAGGCGGTCAAGGACGGCACGGACCAGCTGGCGCTGACCACGACCACGGACGCCACGCTCGACAGCTTCGGCCTGGTCCTCCTGGAGGACGACAAGAAGCTCCAGAACGCCGACAACGTGCTGCCGGTGGTCAACGCCAAGGACGCGGGCGCCCCGGAGGTCGCGGAGGCCCTCGGCGCGCTGACCAAGGTCCTCACGACGGCCGACCTCGTCGACCTGAACCGCAAGGTGGACGCCGAGCGGGCCAAGCCGGCGGACGTCGCGAAGGCCTACCTGGACGCCAAGGGCCTGCTGAAGAAGTAGCAGTTACGAGGTTGATGGAGAAATGTGGGGTAACTGCCCGGGAAGAGATTGCCGGGCAGGTATCCCACACCACCTCCACTCCCTGTAAATTTCAGGCCATGCCCCGTGGACGCCACCGCAATCCCGAACCCCTGCACAGGCTGCTCACGCCGACGACGGTCGCCGGTGTGTCCGTCACCAGCGCCGGCGCGGCCTGGCTCCTCGCGGGCCCCGACGACGGAACCGCGCTCAGGCTGCTCGTGGCCCTCGCGGCGGCCGCCGCAGTGGCCGGCGCCGTGGTGATGCGCGCCTGGGACCGCTCGGCGGGCCGCAGGGTCGCGGAACTCGCGCGCGAGCGCGTCAAGGACGAGTGGAGGACCGAGGAGCGGATAGCCGAGCTGGAGTCCGACCTCGAAGAGGCGCGCCTCCTGCGCGGCAGGCTCGACGCCAAACTGCGCGCGAAGCGCGTCGAACTGGCCGGGCTGCGGGGCGAGCACGCGGCGCTGCTGCGGCGGTACGCGACGGCCGAGACCGAGCGCGCCAGCGCGCTGGAAGGCCGCCGCCTGCTGGCCATCGAGGCCGCGGCGGCCCCGGCCACCGCGCCGAAGGAGCTTCCGGCCGTCTCCGAGGAGCGCACCTCGGCGGGCGCGCCCACCTCGGTCGGCTACGCCCGGGCCCTCGCGGCGCTGGGCGCGCTGGCCGCCAGGCGGCAGGCCCGCGAGCTGCCCGACGGGGACCCGGACCCGGACCCCGCGCCCGCGCTCTCCCCCGCGGCCCCGTCCCTTCCGGCCCCTGCCCCGGCCGGCCCCGCGCCGGCCGCCCCGGCCCGGGCGGCCGCGGTGCCCGCGCGCCGGCCGGCGTCCGCGGTGGCCCCGTACGCGGCGCAGCAGCGCACCACGTCCCGCGTCGAGGGCGGCTTCGACTTCTTCGGCACCAAGAACGCGGCGCAGGCCCGTGCGGTGATCGAGGCGGTGCAGAACGAGGACCTGGCCGACGTGGTCGGTGCGGAGGCACTGGCGGTGCACGAGGCGGAGTCGGCGCAGACCGCCGCCGAACCGGCGTCCGGCAAGGGCGCGGTCAAGCCGGCCACCGCCCAGACGCGCGCGGTGGGCCAGGTCATCGACCTGACGGCCCACGACGAGACCGAGCCGATCGACGTGGCCCGGCTCCGCACCGCGATCTCGTAGTCCGGCACCGCCCCCTGGGGCAGGGACGGCGGGCGGACCGGCCCCGGTCCCGGTTGCGGTGGTGCCGTGCGGCCAGGACGTCCGGGGCGGCGAGGCCGCCGAGTACGGCCGCCGGGGCCACGGCGAGGGCCCCGCGCGTGAGCCACTGCCGGCGCCGCTGCTGCTCGTCGGCCCGCGCGATCGTCATGTCCGGAACGCCGGTCCGGCCGTCCGGCGGGCGGCATCCCCGGCTCCCCCCGGCCGTTGCGGGGGAGAACCCCCGGCCGCCCGCGGCGCCGGGGTTCGCGCCCACCCGGCGCACCTCAGAACAGCGGCAGCTGCCCCGGGTGTTCGGACAGGACGAAGCCGTCCAGGGTGGGCGCCGAGGCGCCGAGCACCACCCGCGCCCGCGAGCCGGGACAGGAGACCAGCTCGCCGCGGTCCCGTCCGGCGGGAGGATCGTGGCGGGCGATCCGGCCGGCGGTGACGGCGCAGTCACGGCCGCAGCTGGGGCAGGCCCGGCGGGGGGAATGGGACATGCCCCCAGTCTGCCCTGCCGCACCGACAGCGGTGTGCCCGGCCGCGCGGCCGGCGCCCCGGGACGGCCCCGCGCGACGGCTACTTGTCGATGTCGCCGACCACGAAGAACAGCGAACCCAGGATCGAGACCATGTCCGCGACCAGCTGGCCCGGGAGCAGGACCGCCAGCGCCTGGATGTTGTTGTACGAGGCGCTGCGCAGCTTCAGCCGGTACGGGGTCTTCTCGCCCTTCGAGACCAGGTAGTAGCCGTTGATGCCCAGGGGGTTCTCGGTCCAGGCGTAGGTGTGGCCCTCGGGCGCCTTCAGCACCTTGGGCAGGCGCTGGTTGACGGGCCCGGGCGGAAGTTCGGCCATCCGGTCCAGGCAGGCCACCGCCAGGTCGAGGGCGTTGTGGGTCTGGTCCAGCAGGACCTCGAAGCGGGCCAGGCAGTCGCCTTCGGAGCGGGTGACCACCTCGAGGACGTCCTGGAGCTCGCCGTAGGCCAGGTACGGCTCGTCGCGGCGCAGGTCGAAGTCGACGCCGGAGGCGCGGGCGATCGGACCGGAGACCCCGTACGCGTGCACCGCCTCGGCGGAGAGCACGCCGACGCCCCGGGTCCGGGCGCGGAAGATCTCGTTCCCGCGGACCAGCTTGTCGTAGACGTCCATACGGGTGCGGACGTCGGCGATCGCGGCGCGGGCCCGGCCGAGCCAGCCGGCCGGGAGGTCCTCCTTGAGGCCGCCGACGCGGTTGAACATGTAGTGCATCCGGCCGCCGGAGATCTCCTCCATGACGGCCTGCAGCTCCTCGCGCTCGCGGAACGCGTGGAAGATCGGGGTGATCCCGCCCAGCTCCAGCGGGTACGACCCGAGGAACATCAGGTGGTTCAGGACGCGGTTCAGCTCGGCCAGCAGCGTCCGCATCCACACGGCCCGCTCGGGGACCTCCATGCCGAGCATCCGCTCGACGGCCATGACCACACCGAGTTCGTTCGAGAACGCGGACAACCAGTCGTGGCGGTTCGCGAGCATCACGATCTGGCGGTAGTCCCGGGCCTCGAAGAGCTTCTCGGCGCCGCGGTGCATGTAGCCGACCACCGGCTCCGCGCTGACGATCCGCTCCCCGTCCAGGACGAGGCGCAGGCGCAGCACGCCGTGCGTGGAAGGGTGCTGGGGGCCGATGTTGAGCACCATGTCGGTGCTCTCCGCCGCACCGCCGATGCCGACCGTGGTCTCCGTCATGCGGGCATTGTCTCAGCCGCGGGGCGCGCCGCGTCGACCAGCCCGGGCTCGCGGCGTCCGGCCCCGGGCCCGGCCGGCCGGGGCGCCGCCCGCCTAGGGTGGGCGTATGGAAACGGGGACAACGGGCGGGACGGGCCGTCCCGAGTGGGTGGGGCTGCCCGGCGGGCTGCTCACCCTGCGGCGGCTGCTGCTGGTGATCTGGACGGTCCTGCCGGCGGTGGTGACCGCCGTGGTGCTGGGGCTGACGGCCGGCCCGGTCTGGGCGGCCGGCGGGGCGTTCTGGCTGCTGGTCCTGGCCTGGGGCTGGGTGCTGCTGGGCCGGAACTGGCGGTCCTGGCGCTACGCCGAGCGCGCGGACGACCTGCTGATCAGCCGGGGCGTGCTGTGGCGGGAGGAGACGGTGGTCCCGTACGGGCGGATGCAGCTGGTCGAGGTGGCCTCGGGCCCGCTGGAGCGGCGCTTCGGACTGGCCTCCGTGCAGCTGCACACGGCGGCCGCGGCCACGGACGCCAAGATCCCGGGCCTGGCGCCGGCCGAGGCGGAGCGCCTGCGCGACCGCCTGACCGAGCTGGGCGAGGCAAGGTCGGCGGGCCTGTGACCCCCGGTCCGGTGGCCGGCGGGACGGCCGGCGGCAGGGCGGCCGGCGACGGGCCGGCCGGCGACGGGGCGACCCGCGACGGGACCGCCGCGCCCGGTGCGCCCGGTGCGGACGGTGCGGACGGTGCGCCCGGTGGGTTCGGCGGGCCCGGTGCGGACGGTGAGCCCGGTACGGACGGTGCGCGGAGTGCCGGCGGGCCCGCCGCGGGCCGGCGGCTGCATCCCTTCACGCCCCTGCGCCGGGCCTGGGTCCCGATCGCCGCGACGGCCGGTCTGCTCGTGCAGCAGGGCGACCGGGCGGAGGAGTGGATCGGGGACCTGCCCACCCTGATCCGCATCGCGCTGCTCGCGGCCCTGGTCCTGGTCTTCGGGGCGTACGGGTTCCTGAGCTGGTGGGTCACCCACTACGCCGTCACCGACAGCGAGCTGCGCATCCGCAGCGGGCTCCTCTTCCGGCGCACCGCGCACATCCGCCTCGACCGCATCCAGGCCGTGGACGTCACCCGCCCCCTGCTGGCCCGGGTGGTGGGGGTCGCCCAGCTGCGCCTCGACGTCATAGGCGCCGAGGCCAAGGACGAGCTGTCCTTCCTCTCCGAGAAGGACGCCGTGGCGCTGCGCGCCGAACTCCTGGCCCGGGCGGCGGGCTTCGCCCCCGCCGAGGCCGTACGGGTCGGCGAGGCCCCGGAGCGGCAGCTGCTCCACGTCCGCCCGCGCGACCTCGTCGTGTCCCTGCTGCTGAGCCTCGGGGTCTGGGCGGCGCTGGCCGGCGGGATCATCGGGCCGGTCGTCGTGTGGTGGCTGAGTGCCAGCCCCTGGGCCGCGGTCGTGACCCTGCTCCCGCTGCTCGGTGCGGTCTGGGCGGCCAGCGCGGGCCGGTTCCTCGCCGAGTACGACTGGCGGGTCGCCGAGTCCCCGGACGGGCTGCGCCTGGACCACGGGCTGCTGGACCGGGCCCACGAGACCGTGCCGCCCGGACGGGTGCAGACCGTACGGATCGTGGAACCGCTGCTGTGGCGGCGGCGCGGCTGGGTCCGGGTGGAGCTGGCGGTGGCGGGCTCGAAGAACGACGTCCTGGTCCCGGTGGCCGCACGGGAGGCCGCGTACGCGGTGGTCGCCCGGGTCCTGCCCGGTGTGGACCTGGCGGGCCTGGCCTTCGCACCCTCCCCGCGGGCCGGTTCGCGGTGGGTGGTCCCGGTCTGGTGGAAGGGCTACGGGCTGGCCGTCTCGCCGGAGGTCTTCGCGGCCCGCCGCGGACGCCTGTGCCGACGTACGGAGATCGTCCCGCACGCCAAGGTCCAGAGCGTCCGCCTGAGCCAGGGCCCCTGGGAGCGGGCCCGGGGGGTCGCCGACGTCCGGGTGGACACCGGGGCGAACGGCACGGTCACGGCCCGGCTGCGCGAGGCGGCGGAGGCGGCCGTCCTCCTGGACGCGCAGGCGGCCCGCTCGCGCACCTCGCGGGCCGGGGCCCGCCCGGACCGCTGGATGACAGGGCCGGACGGCACCGCCTGAGGCGGGCCCGGCCGGGGCCCGGGCTACCCCGCTCCGCCGCCCGCGCGGACCAGGCCCGTCTCGTAGGCGAGGACGACGACCTGGACGCGGTCGCGCAGCCCCAGCTTCGTCAGGATGCGGCCCACGTGGGTCTTCACCGTGGCCTCCGACAGGACCAGCCGGGCCGCGATCTCACCGTTGGACAGGCCCTGGGCCACCAGCAGCATGACCTCGCGCTCGCGGTCGGTCAGCCGCTCGATCTCCTTGTTCTGCGGCTCCTGCGTGGTCGACGGGAGCATCGGCGCGAACCGGTCCAGCAGCCGCCTCGTCGTCGAGGGGGCCACCACGGCATCGCCGCTGTGGACCGAGCGGATGGCCGCCAGCAGCTCGGACGGCGGCACGTCCTTCAGCATGAAGCCGCTGGCGCCCGCCTTCAGGCCCGAGAAGGCGTACTCGTCCAGGTCGAAGGTGGTCAGGATGATGACCTTGGGGTGTTCCTCGGGCAGGCAGATCCGCCGGGTCGCCTCGACCCCGTCGAGCCTCGGCATGCGGACGTCCATCAGCACCACGTCCACCTTGGTGGACCGCAGTACCTCCAGCGCCTCGAGGCCGTCTCCCGCCTCGGCGACGACGTCCATGTCCGGCTGGGCGGCGAGCACCATGCGGAAGCCGGTGCGCAGCAGCACCTGGTCGTCGACGAGCATCACTCGGATGGACATCAGTTACCTCGTCCTCGTCATTTCTTCTTCAAAGGGAGCAGTGCGCTGATGCGGAAGCCTCCGCCCGGCCGCGGCCCCGTGTCCAGGGTTCCGCCGACCATGCCGATCCGCTCGCGCATGCCGATCAGACCGTGCCCGGCGCCGTCCGCGCCGCCGTCCTCGTACAGCTCGTGGGCCGCGCCCCGGCCGTCGTCCTCGACCAGCAGGCCGAGACCGTCGTCGAAGTAGACCAGCCGGACGCTCGCCTTCGCGCCGGGGCCCCCGTGCTTGCGCGTGTTGGTCAGCGCCTCCTGCACGATCCGGTACGCCGTCAGCTCGACGCCGCTGGGCAGCCGCCGCGGGGCGCCCTCGACCTCGAAGTCCACGTCCAGCCCGGCCGCCCGGACCTGCTCGACCAGGACCTCGATCTGCTCGACGTCCGGCTGCGGCACGTAGTCCTCCGACTCCTGCGGCTCGCCCGTGCGCAGGACGCCGAGCAGCCGGCGCATCTCGGCGAGGGCCTGGCGGCCCGTGCCGGAGATCGTCTGGAGGGCTTCCTTGGCCTGCTCGGGGGCGGCGTCCATGACGTACGCGGCCCCGTCGGCCTGGACCACCATCACCGAGACGTTGTGCGCGACGACGTCGTGCAGCTCCCGGGCGATCCGGGCGCGTTCGGCGGCGACCGCCACCTTGGCCTGGGCCTCGCGCTGGTTCTCCAGCCGCTCGTTGCGCTCGATGAGCTGGGCGTAGTAGGCCCGGCGGGTGCGCAGCGAGTCGCCCATGACCCAGGCGAGGACGAAGGGGACGATCATGAACACGGCGAAGAGGACGTTGTCGACGTCGCTGGTCCCCTTGTCCACGCCGTGGCGCAGGAAGTAGAGCGGGGCCGCGGCCACGCCCCAGCCCAGGGCGGTGCGCGAGACCCAGCGCGGGACCTCGCTCGCGGCGACCGTGAACAGGATCACGAACATGGCGAGGTCGTAGGTCCCGGCGACGATCCCCGTGCCCAGCTGGTAGATCCCCGCCCCGAGGGTGAGCCAGAACATCGCCCCGGTCCACCTGCGGCGCAGGGCCACGGCGGTGCTCATGGCGACGGCCACGGGGACCGCGGCGAGCTTCAGGGGGGTGGCGAGCGCGCTCTCCTCCGCGATGTTCAGCATCGAGAACCCGAAGAGCAGGACAGCCCAGAAGCTGTCGACGCCCGTCGGGTGTCGGCGGAGGAAGTCGTAGAGGCGCTGCACGTAACCCAGCGTAGGGAAGGGAGATAGGTGCTGGAGTCAACCACAGGTGCGAACCTCTCACCGGGGGCGTACTCCGCAAGGTGGAGGCGAGCTTAACCTGGGTCAGATGAGCACCCAGGGTGAAGGCATGGCTCCGGTTCGGTGGCGCACGGCGATGGAGGCCGCGCTGTACGGACCCGGCGGATTCTACGTGCGCCCCGGCGGGCCGGGTCCCGCCGGGCACTTCCGCACCTCGGTCCACGCCTCCGGGCTGTACGCGGCGGCGGTGGCCCGTCTCCTGCTGCGGGTGGACGCCGCACTGGGGCACCCGGCGGGGCTGGACCTGGTGGACATGGGGGCCGGGCGGGGCGAGCTGGTGGCCGGGGTGCTCGCCGCGCTGCCGCCGGAGGTGGCCGCCCGCGTGCGGCCGTACGCCGTGGAGCGGGCGGAGCGGCCCGAAGGGCTGGACCCGCGGATCCGCTGGGCCGCGGCGCCACCCGTACGGACGACCGGGCTCCTGTTCGCCAACGAGTGGCTGGACAACGTCCCGCTGGAGGTGGCCGAGGACGGCCGCTACGTCCTGGTCGCCCCCGACGGCACGGAGAGCCCGGGCGGCCCCCTGGAGGAGGCGGACCGGACCTGGCTGGAGCGGTGGTGGCCGCAGCCGGGCCGGGCCGAGATCGGCCGCACACGCGACGAGGCCTGGGCGGCGGCGGTGGCGACCCTGGAGCGGGGTCTGGCCGTGGCGGTGGACTACGCCCACAGCCGGGACGCGCGGCCCCCGTACGGCACCCTGACGGGCTTCCGCGGCGGCCGGGAGGTGGCGCCGGTCCCGGACGGCAGCTGCGACGTCACCGCCCACGTGGCGCTCGACGCCTGCGCGGGCCCGGGCGCGGTCCTGCTCACCCAGCGCGAGGCGCTGACCGCCCTCGGCGTCTCGGGCGCCCGGCCCCCGCTGGCCCTGGCCGGGACGGACCCGGCGGGCTACGTCCGTGCGCTGGCGGCGGCGGGCGAGGCCGCGGAACTCACGGCCCGCGGCGGCCTGGGCGCCTTCGGCTGGCTGGTCCAGCCCGTCGGCACCGCGCCGTGGCCGGACGGCGCGCAGGCCCGGCCGGACGGTGCGGTGGCCTGACACGCCGGCGGGGCCGGCTCCCGGAGGAACCGGCCCCACCCCTGTGACGGCCGTGCCGTTACTGCGTCACCTCGTGGCCGTGGCCCTCGTGCAGGCCGCCGCCGCTGCCGGTGCCCGGCGTGGTCGGCTTCGAGACGACCGGCTTCGTCAGCGGGGCCAGGTCGTGGGCGTAGTGGCCGACCGCGTCCGCGATGACGTCGACGTTGATGTCGAGCGCCTTCTGGTCGATGTTGGTGATGTCGTCGCCCTCGCCGTGGTAGTTCACGTCGTAGGCGACACCCGCCTGGCCGCCGAACTTCGCGGCCTGCGCCTCGGTCTTGATGCCCTCGGCGCCGGTGAAGGTGCCACCGGAGGGGATGCCCACCTCGATGAACGGGCCGTAGTCGGAGCGGCCCGAGAAGTCGGTGCCCTCGTGCGGGATCTTCTTCGAGTCGAGGAAGTCGGTGATGCCCCGCTCGATCTGGGCGGAGCCCTCAGGACCGGGACCCGCGCCGGTGGCGTCCGAGTCGTCGCCGTCGTAGACGAAGTAGGCGGCGTTCGGCGAGGCGATCATGTCGAAGTTCAGGTAGAGCTTGATCTTCTTCTTCTGGTCGTCCGTCAGCCCGGCGACGTACGCCTCGGAGCCCAGCAGGCCGAACTCCTCCGCCGACCACCAGGCGAACTTGACCTTGTTCTTGACCTTCGACTGGCTGCTCGCCAGGCGCTGCGCGACCTGGAGGATGCCGGCCGAGCCGGAGCCGTTGTCGTTGATGCCGGGGCCCGCCGCGACCGAGTCGAGGTGGGCGCCGAGGAAGACCGTGTTGTTCTCGTCTCCGCCACGGGTCTCGGCGACGACGTTGTAGGTCTTGCGGTTCTCGCGCAGCTCGCGGATGTCGAGGGTGATCTCGACGGGTCCGGCCGCCGCCTCCGCGGCGAGCCGCTCGCCCTCCGCCTGGGTGATGCCGCCGGTCGGGACCTTGCCCGCAGCCGGGTCGCCGAGGGTGCCGTTCAGGGCGCCCTCGGTGTTGTTGTAGATGACCGCACCGACGGCGCCGGCCGCGGCCGCGTTGGTCTGCTTCACCGCGAAGGGGCAGCCGCCGCGCTTGACCAGGGCGATCTTGCCCGTGAAGGTGCCCGGGGCGAAGTCGCCCGGCTCGCAGCCGATGGTGCCGTCCGCGTCGAGCGGGGCGACCGCGATCTGCGCGGTGACGCCCTCCTCCGGGCCGCTCGCGGTGTAGGTCATCAGGTGGATCGGGACGTCACGCCCGGCCGGGCCGTTCACCGTGAGCTTCTCGGCGATCGTCTCGACGTACACGAAGTCGAACTCGTTCCGGGTCACCTTGTACCCGGCCGCGCGCATCACGGCCTCGACGTACTGGGCGGACTGCACGTGGCCCTTCGAACCGGCCACGCGGTTGCCCTTGTTGTAGTCCGCGATCGACTGGAACACCTTCAGGTGGTTGTTGGCGCCCTTGCCGGTCGCCTCCTTGACCAGCTTCCTCGCCAGGGCGTCGCCCCTGGCGGCATCGCTCTGCGGGCTGCCGGTCGCACCGGCGGGCCCGGCGAGGAGCAGGGGGGAGACGAGGGCCGCGGCGGCCAGGGCGGCGGTTGCAGCGGCTATACGGCGTGAGGGCATGAAGATCCTTCCACGGCAGAAAGGGCGAGCAGACGCAGGTGCACGCGGTACGCGGGGGAGCGGTTGACGCACGTTAGACAGCAAGGGGCCGTTCTGGCCAGAGTTTTCGCCGATTCCGGTTTATGAATTCCGCATATCGGTGACTCATGGACAGCCGGAACCGGCCACAACGCCCTACCGGAGCAGGCCCTCTATGAGGTCCGAGCCGAGGCGCGCGACCACGGACAGGTCCAACTGGTGATGGACATAGCGGCCTTGGCGCCGCGTATGCATCAGACCGGCCTTTTTCAGGACGGCCAGGTGCCGTGACACCTCCGGCGCGCTGATCCGGTGCACGGTCGCCAGCTCGCTCGTCGTGTACGGGGCCCGGGCCAGACTCCGGCACAGCGACATCCGCATCGGGTGCGCGAGGGCCTCCATGCGCCGCTGGAGCAGTTCCACCGAGCCCGGCGCGGAGGCCAGTTGGGGGGAGCCGAGCGGGTAGTGGACCACCGGCCGCCAGCCGGGTGCGTGCAGCACGAGCAGGTGCGGCCAGCCGAAGTTCGTCGGTATGAGGACCAGTCCGGGTCCCGTCCGGGGATCGGTGGCGGTCGTCGAACCGTGGACCATCTTGTCGGCGGTGATCGTGGTCAGGCGCTCGTCCACGCTCAGCGCGGAGGAGACCTCCTTCAGCGCGGCCGGCAGCCCCTTGCGGCGCAGCACCTCGGTCTTGTGCCGGGCGTCGGCGGTCTGTCCGGGCTCGACGCGCTTCCACGTGTCGGCGAAGAAGGCCTCGTCGCAGTCCTCCAGGAGGCGCCGCATCCACACCCGTACGGCGACCGGGTCGTCCAGCAGCCGGACGGAGAAGTCCAGCTGGCGCGGGCCGCGGGCGGCGGCCGTCTCCAGCGCCTTGGCCCGGGCCGCCGGATCCCGTAGCGGCGAGGGCCGGCCGCCCTCGTCGTACAGCGCCAGCCAGCAGTGCTCCAGGGCGGCCGTCACGAACTGCTCGTCGTCCAGCCGGTCGAGCAGGTCGAGCTCCTCGGCCAGGGTCGCGGCGGGCCGCCCCGGCCCGCCGGGGGTCCCGGCGAAGGGCATGAAGACGTCGGAGAACGAACTGCGCCACATGAAGTCCGCCTCCAGCAGCCGGTCGGCGAGGCAGGGGTCCAGCGCGGCGGACGTGGCGGCGGTCCAGGAGGCGAGCCCGGGATGGTGGGCGGGCTGCGAGAGCGCGTGCAGGGCCATGCAGAGCTCGGCGAGCGGCGAGGGCGTGAAGAGGATGCGCTCGGCGGGGAGCCCGGCGATGTCGATGGTGACGCTCATCGCCCCATTCTGCCGGTGCGCGCGCCGCGGGAGGCGGCGCCCGCGCGGCCGGACGGGGTACCCGGCGCGGGCCGGACGGGGTACCGGACGGGTGGCCGGCCCCACCCCCCGGAGCAGGGAGAACCCCAGGCGGGACGGGGTCGGGCGGGCCTCGATTGACGGCCCGCGTCAATCGACGGGCGCGGTGCTGCCGACGGAGTGAGGCTGGATCCATGACCGCGATCGAGCAGTACCTCATCGACACCTACCGGGCGTCGCAGCACGGCGCCCCGATGCCCCCGCCGCCGGGCCGCGAGGACCTCGCGGTGCTCCGCGGGGCACGCTCGTACGAGCAGTTCCGGGCCGTCCTGGAGGGCCGTCCGGCACGCCGTCCCTGGCTGGCCGCCCTGCGCCGGCTGCTGCGCCGCCCGCGCCCCTGCTGACCCGCCCGGCACGCCCCGGCCGCCGGGCCCGCGCCGTCGCCGTCCGGGCCGGACGGCGACCGCCCGGCTACTGCTCGAACTTCGGCGCGTTGCGCTCGTAGACCAGGCGCAGGCCGACCAGGGTCAGCCACGGCTCGTGGTCGTCGATCACCGAGGACTCGCCGAGGACCATGGGGGCCAGGCCGCCGGTGGCGATGACGCGGACGTCGTCCGGGTCCCCGTTCGGCCCGGCCAGCTCCTTGGCCATCCGCATGACGACCCCGTCGACCTGTCCCGCGAAACCGTAGACCACACCCGACTGCATGGCCTCGACCGTGGACTTGCCGATCACGTTGCGCGGGCGGGCCAGCTCGATCTTGCGGAGCTGGGCGCCCCGGACACCGAGGGCCTCCATCGAGATCTCGATGCCCGGGGAGATCACCCCGCCCACGTACTCGCCCTTCGCGGACACCGCGTCGAAGGTGGTCGCCGTACCGAAGTCGACCACGATCGCCGGACCCCCGTAGAGCTCGACCGCCGCGACCGCGTTGATGATGCGGTCCGCGCCGACCTCCTTCGGGTTGTCCATGAGGATGGGCACGCCCGTCTTGATCCCGGGCTCCACCAGCACCGCCGGGACGTCCCCGTAGTAGCGCCGGGTGACCTCGCGCAGCTCGTGCAGGACCGACGGCACCGTCGAGCAGATCGCGATGCCGTGGATCCCGTCGCCCAGCTCGCTGCCGAGCATCGGGTGCATGCCCATCAGACCCTGCATCAGCACGGCCATCTCGTCGGCCGTGCGCCGCGGGTCGGTCGAGATGCGCCAGTGCTCGACGATCTCGTCACCGTCGAACAGGCCCAGGACCGTATGGGTGTTGCCGACGTCGATGGTGAGGAGCACCGGTTACACCGCCTCGCGGAGATCGAGGCCGATGTCCAGGATCGGGGAGGAGTGCGTCAGCGCGCCGACGGCCAGGTAGTCCACCCCGGTCAGGGCGTAGTCGCGGGCCGACTCGAGGGTCAGCCGGCCGGAGGACTCCAGCGTGGCGCGCCCGGCCACCAGGGCGACGGCCTCCGCGGTCTGCGTGACCGTGAAGTTGTCCAGCAGGATCAGGTCGGCGCCGGCCTCCAGGACCTCGCCGATCTGCTCCAGGGTGTCGACCTCGACCTCGATCGGGACCTCCGGGAAGGCCTCCCGTACGGCCTTGAAGGCCTGCGCGACCCCGCCGGCCGCGATCACGTGGTTGTCCTTGACCAGCGCGGCGTCCGACAGCGACATGCGGTGGTTGACGCCGCCGCCGCAGCGGACCGCGTACTTCTCCAGGGAGCGCAGGCCCGGAGTGGTCTTGCGGGTGTCGCGGACCTTCGCCGTGGTGCCGTCCAGCAGGTCGGCCCAGCGCCGGGTGGCCGTGGCGATGCCCGACAGCCGGCACATGATGTTCAGCGCGCTGCGCTCCGCGGTCAGCAGGTCGCGGGTGCGCGAGCGTACGGAGAGCAGCACCTGCCCGGCCTCGACGCGGTCACCGTCCTCGGCGTGCCGCTCCACCTCGAAGGCCTCGGTGCACACCACGGAGAACACGGCCTCCGCGATCCGCAGGCCGGCCACGACGCCGTCCTCGCGGGCGACGAAGTCGGCGACGGCCTCGGCGTCCTCGGGCACGGTCGCGACGGTGGTCACGTCCTCGCCGCCGTCCAGGTCCTCGGACAGCGCCATGTGCGCGATGTCCTCGACCTCGATCGGGTCCAGGCCCGCGTCCGCGAGCAGCTGGGCCAGCGCCGGGTCGAGGCCGCTCTCCTCGCCGTCTCCGCAGGCGCAGTCCTCGCCGCAGCCGCCTTCGTTCTGGTCGATCAGGGGGAGTTCGGGGGTGCTCACGGTCACTTCTCCAGGCTGGGGGGATTCGGGGAGTTCAGGGGGACGCGCACGGGCGGGAAGTCCGCCGAGTCGGTGGGGGTGACGACCAGGGCCCGCTTCTCCGTCGCGGAGAGCCGGACGACGAGGTGGCGGCGCCAGTCGGCGTCGTCCCGGTCCGGATGGTCCTCGCGCCAGTGGCAGCCGCGGGTCTCCACGCGCCGCTCGGCGGCGGCGACCAGGACGCGGGCCACGCACAGCAGGTTGGTTGCCTCCCAGGTGTCCACCCCCGGTTCGGCGGTCTTGCCGTGCGCGTCGAGGTCGTTCAGTGCGGTGGCGTAGAGGGCTTCGAGGGCCTCGGCGGCCGTGCGCAGGGATGCGGCGGAGCGCAGCACGCCCGCGCCGCCGGTCATGATCCGCTGGATCTCGTAGCGGGCCTCGGCGGGCTGGAGCGGGCCGGTCGCCGGGACCGGTATGCCGGGGCCGGTGCCGGCGTGCGCGTGCGCGACGATGTCGTCGGCGATCCGCTCGGCGAAGACCAGGCCCTCCAGCAGGGAGTTGGAGGCCAGCCGGTTCGCGCCGTGCACACCCGTGCAGGCGACCTCGCCGCACGCGTACAGGCCGGGGACGGTGGTGCGGCCGTGCAGGTCGGTACGGACGCCGCCGGACGCGTAGTGAGCGGCGGGCGCCACCGGGATCGGCTCGGTCACCGGGTCGATGCCGTGGGCCCGGCAGGCGGCGAGGATCGTCGGGAAGCGCTGCTCCCACATCCCGGCCCCGAAGTGCCGGGCGTCGAGGTACATGTGCTGCGCGCCCTGCTCCTGCATGCGGCGCATGATGCCCTTGGCGACGATGTCCCGCGGTGCCAGTTCGGCGAGCTCGTGCTGCCCGGTCATGAAGCGGACGCCGTCCGCGTCGACGAGGTACGCGCCCTCGCCGCGGACCGCCTCCGACACCAGCGGCTGCTGTCCCTCGGCGTCCGGGCCGAGGAAGAGCACCGTCGGGTGGAACTGCACGAACTCCAGGTCGGAGACCTCCGCCCCGGCCCGCAGGGCGAGGGCCACGCCGTCGCCGGTGGACACCGAGGGGTTGGTGGTGGCGGAGAAGACCTGCCCCATGCCGCCCGTCGCCAGGATCACGGCGGGGGCGTGCACGGCGCCGACCCCGTCGTGCTGGCCCTCGCCCATGACGTGCAGGGTCACGCCGGCCGTACGGCCCCCGGCGTCCTGGAGGAGGTCCAGGACCAGCGCGTTCTCCACCGTCTGGATGCCGGCGGCGTGCACCGCCTCGACGAGCGCCCGGGAGATCTCGGCGCCCGTCGCGTCGCCGCCGGCGTGCGCGATCCGCCGCCGGTGGTGGCCGCCCTCCCGGGTCAGTTCTATCTCGCCGGTCGTCTCCGAGGTGTCGAAGACCGCGCCGGCCGCGATGAGCCGGCGCACGGCGTCCGGGCCCTCGGTGACCAGCAGCCGCACGGCGGCCTCGTCGCACAGGCCCGCGCCCGCGACCAGGGTGTCGTCCAGGTGCTGCTCGGGGGTGTCGCCCTCGCCGAGGGCCGCGGCGATGCCGCCCTGGGCCCAGCGGGTGGAGCCGTCGTCCAGCCGGGCCTTGGTGACCACGACGGTACGGCGGCCCGCGGCGGCGCAGCGCAGCGCGGCCGTCAGACCCGCGACGCCGGAACCGACGACCACGACGTCGGCGTCGACGGACCAGCCGGGGGCCGGAGCGTGCAACCGTATGCCGGTACCGCCCGGCTGGATGCCTCTGCCTGCGCTGTTCACGAGTGTGCTCCGAACTCCAATGGAATGTTGTCGATCAGCCGGGTCGTGCCGACCTTCGCGGCGACGGCCAGCACGGCCTGCCCGGTGAAGTCGGGGCCGGCCTCGGAGAAGTCCTGCGGGTCGACCAGCGCCAGGTAGTCCAGTTCCACGGGCGGATCCTGACGGCCCGCCTCCTCCAGGACGTGGCGCGCGGCGGCCCGTACGGCGTCCGGCAGCCCGGTGCCCGCGGCCGAGACGGCGTGCGCGTCGGCCGAGGCGCGGATCTCGCCGAGCCGGGCCAGGGCGGTCGCCCGCTCGTCACTGGCCGGGGCCGCCTCGGCACGGGCGCGCAGCGCCGCCTGAGCGGCGAGCCGGTCCCGCCCGGCGAACAGGGCACGGGACAGGGCCAGGGCGGAGCGCCGCTCGGCGGCCGACAGGTAGCGGTTGCGGGAGGACAGCGCCAGCCCGTCCGCCTCGCGGACGGTCGGTACGCCGACCACCTCGACGGGGAAGTTCAGGTCCGTCACCATGCGGCGGATCAGGGCCAGCTGCTGGGCGTCCTTCTGCCCGAAGAGGGCCAGGTCGGGACGGGTGAGGTGGAGCAGCTTGGCGACGACGGTCAGCATCCCGTCGAAGTGGCCGGGGCGGGTGGCCCCCTCCAGGGTCTCCCCCATCGGCCCGGCGCTGATCCGCACCTTCGGACCGCCCCCCGGGTAGACCTCGTCGACGGCCGGGGCGAAGACGGCGTCGGCTCCCGCCTCCCCGGCGATCCGCAGATCGGCGTCGAGGGTGCGCGGGTAGCGGTCGAGGTCCTCGCCCGCCCCGAACTGCAGGGGGTTCACGAAAACGGTCACGACGACCTGGCCCCCGGGGCCGGCCTGCTCGCGGGCGGTGCGCACGAGGGTCGCGTGGCCCTCGTGCAAGGCGCCCATGGTCATCACCACGGCCCGGCGGCCGGTGCGCGGGAGCTGCAGGAGCTCCGCGGCGGTGTCGATCAGCAGCCTGCTCACTGGTCGCCGCCCCCGATCAGGTCCGGGTCCTCGGCCAGTACGCCGAGCAGGTCCTCGGCGAGTTCCGGCTTGAGCAGCCCGTGCGCGAGGGCCCGGTCGGCGGTGGTGCGGGCCATGGCCAGGTACCCGGCGACCGTGCCGGGCGCGTGCTTGCGCAGCTCCGCCACGTGCGCGGCGACCGTACCGGCGTCCCCGCGGGCCACCGGTCCCGTCAGGGCGGCGTCCCCGGAGCGCAGGGCGTTGTCCAGGGCGGCGCCGAGCAGCGGGCCGAGCATCCGGTCGGGGTGCTCGACCCCGGCCTTGCGCAGCAGCTCCATCGACTGGGCCACCAGCGTGACCAGGTGGTTCGCGCCGAGCGCCAGGGCCGCGTGGTACAGCGGTCGGGCCTCCTCGGCGATCCACTCGGGTTCCCCGCCCATCTCGATGACCAGGGCCTCGGCGGCGAGCCGCAGCTCCTCCGGGGCGGTGACGCCGAAGGAGCAGCCGGCCAGGCGCTGCACGTCGACCTCTGTGCCGGTGAAGGTCATCGCCGGGTGCAGGGCCAGCGGCAGGGCGCCCGCGCGGCGCGCGGGGTCCAGCACGGCGGTCCCGTAGCGGCCGGAGGTGTGGACGAGGAGCTGGCCCGGGCGGACCGCGCCCGTCTCGGCGAGCCCCTCCACCAGGGAGGGCAGCGCGTCGTCGGGGACGGTGAGGAGCACCAGGTCGGCACGGTCCAGCACCTGGGCGGGCGGGACCACCGGCACGTCGGGCAGCATGCGTGCGGCGCGCCGCAGGGAGGCGTCGGACACCCCGGACACGGCGACGGGCCGGTGTCCGGCCTGCTGGAGCGCGCGGGCCAGCGCGGGGCCGACCCGGCCGGCTCCGACGACGCCGACGGCGAGCCGGGCAGGACGCGGCTGCTGTGATGAGTTCACGCGGGGAGGGCCTTCCGTTCCAGTCCGCGGGGGGTACCGGACGATACGCCGCCATGCTAGGCCCTGCCCGGGTCATCCACGCAGACGAGCCCGGCGGATCCCCGCCCGCGGGGCGGCGGAGGCGGCGGACGGCGGCCCGGCCCGATCGGCAGGACACCCCCTGGGCCCCTCCTCACCTGCCCGGACCTGCGCAGGCCCCGCCCGGCCGGTGGGCGCGTCGGCGATGATCGGGGCATGAGCGACGACACGGAGCGTACGAAGCGGCTGGTGGCGGCCTGGCGCGGAGCCGGAAGGGTGCTGTCCCGGAGCCTGCTGGAGCCGACGGTCGGGGAGCTGCTCGGCGCGCTCGCCGGGGCCCCGTACGACCAGGACGAACCGGCCGACGTGTACGGCGACGGGGTCGTCGCCGCGCTGGAGCAGCGGGTCGCCGGGCTGCTCGGGACCGAGGACGCGGCCTTCTTCCCGTCCGGGACGATGGCCCAGCAGGTCGCCCTGCGGTGCTGGGCGGGGCGGACCGGCAGTCCCGTCGTGGCCCTGCACCCGATGAGCCACCCGGAGCGGTGGGAGCAGGCCGCGCTGCCCGTCGTCGCCGGCCTGCGGACGGTGCACCCGACGACCGAGGCCCGGCAGCCGGAACCCTCCGAGATCCGGGACCTCCCCGAGCCCTTCGGCACGCTGATGCTGGAGCTGCCGCTGCGGGACGCGGGCTTCCTCCTCCCCTCCTGGGACGAGCTGACGGCCCTGGTCGAGGCGGCCCGCGAACGCGACGCCGTGGTCCACTTCGACGGGGCCCGGCTGTGGGAGTCCACCGTGCACTTCGGCCGGCCGCTGCCCGAGATCGCCGGGCTGGCCGACTCCGTCTACGTCTCCTTCTACAAGTCCCTCGGCGGCCTCAGCGGCGCGGCCCTGGCCGGGCCCGCCTCCTTCGTGGAGGAGGCCCGCGTCTGGCGCCACCGGTACGGGGGCCGGATCTTCCGCCAGTTCCCGCAGGCACTGGCCGCGCTCGCCGGGCTGGAGCGGGAGCTGCCGAAGCTCCCCGCGTACGTCGGGCAGGCGCGGATGGTCGCCGGTGCGCTGCGCGAAGCCTTCGCGCAGGAACAGGTCCCCTGGTTCCGGATCCACCCGGAGGAGCCCCACACGCACCAGTTCCAGGTCTGGCTGCCGTACGAGGCGGACCGCCTCACGGACGCGGGCCTGCGGCTGGCCGAGGAGACCGGCACGGTCCTGTTCCGCCGCTGGTCGGACGAGGGCCCGCCGGGGACGGCGATGACCGAGCTGGACATCACGGAGCCGGGCCTGGCCTGGACCGCCCGGGACGTCGGCGAGGCGGTCTCGGCCTTCGTGTCCCGCATCTGACAAGACGCCCCCCGAGGGAGGGCGAAACGCCGAATTCCGCGGAAGTCACCGGTTCGGGTCCGGCGTGGCGCTACCGTCCCTCCACGGAAAGACCGGCGGCCCGTGACCGGAGGAGACACCATGACCGCTCAGCCCGTGTGGCGGAAGTCCTCGTTCTGCGGCGACGGGGAGGCCTGCGTCTACGTCGCCACCGCACCCGGATCCCTGGTCCGGGTCGCCGACCGGGCCGACCCCGCCCACCTGGTCCTCGCCACCACCCGGGCCGCGTGGGCCGACTTCCTCCGCGCGGTCAAGACCCCCGCCTGAGCCGCCGGTCCACGGCGGGCCCCCGCCGCGCCGAGCGGGGTCGCCATCAGGGGATTTTGTCCGATTAGCGCGTATCTTCGGCCCATGCCCACGCCTTACGGATCCCGCGGCGGCATGGCGTTCAGCGCTGCCGAGCTGCACGTGCTCAGGCGCTCACTCGCCCACGCCCTTCAGTCCTCCTCGGCCCCCCTGGCGGCCGCGGAGGTCCAGGACTGCCTGCGCCTCGCGCAGTCGGTGGACGACGCGGTCCAGGAGGCGGGCAGACTCAGAGCCTTCCTCCTGGAGGACCTGGGCCGCTACCGGGCCGCCCTGCCCGGCAGCCTCTCCGGGTACCTGGCACTCCTCCAGGACGCCCTCGCCGCCGGGTACGAGCCGGTCCCCGACGACCTGGCCGCGCTGCGCGCCCTGCGCGCCAACCCCCTCGCCGCGGCCCTCCTGGACCGCGCCCAGACCGTCGCGGAGCGCTCCGTCCGCAGGCGGCTGTCGACCGCCCCCGCGCCGCGCACCCGGCTGCTGTCGCTCGCCGGCGGGCAGGGGCCCCGGCCGGGTCCCGAGCCGAAGCCCCGTCCGGCCGCCGAGCCGCCCGGGGAGGAGCCGCGCCCGGGGCGGCCCGTCCCGACCCCGGGCGAGGTGTTCCCGCCGCGCCGCAAGCCCGCCGCGCCGCCCGCCGCGGACCGGGCCGCAGCGGCCGGATAGCCCGCGCCACGACCGGAGGGGCGTGCGGCGGGCCCCGCGGCACGCCCGCCCGGTCGCCGCACTAGGCTGGGGGCATGGACTACGTCTCCGCGCTCGTGCCCCCCATCGTGATGGCCGCGTTCTTCATCGCCCTCGTCGTGACGATCGTGAAGACCCAGGGCGGCGCGAACAAGGCCAAGGAGGACGCGGCGGTCGACGCCGTGATCGCCCGGGCCGAAGCCACGCAGCAGGCCCGGAAGTAGTACCGCCGGGCACGACGGGCGCGAGGCCGGCGTACGCACCGGCTTTTCGCCCGATTTTGTTGCGCGTTGTCGGCTCAATAGCCGGGCAATTCCCCACATCCCGCACTATCGTGCTGATGTGCCTCGCCCCTTGGGAGAACTCGAAGACGCAGTCATGACGCGGGTGTGGCAGTGGAACCGCCCGGTCACGGTTCGGGAAGTACTGGAAGACCTCCAGCAGGAACGGTCCATCGCCTACACCACGGTCATGACCGTCATGGACAATCTCCATCAGAAGGGCTGGGTCCGCCGGGAAGCCGAAGGCCGCGCCTATCGATATACGGCGGTCTCCACCCGCGCCGCCTACTCGGCCGCACTGATGAACGAAGCCTGGTCGACGAGCGACAACCCCGCGGCCGCTCTGGTCGCCTTCTTCGGCATGATGTCCGCGGAACAGCGCGAAGCGCTCCGGGACGCCGTACGGATCGTCCAGCACGACGACGAGTCCGCATCCGGAACCGCACCGGGACCCGCATCCGAGCCCGAACCCGCGGACCGGGCAGCCGCCCCCGGCTCCGCCGGCGCACCCGCACCGGCACCCGCTCCACCCGCGGGCGACGAGGACTCCGCCGCGCGGCGGGACGAGCCGGGGCGATAGCGTCCGGGGCCATGGGAGAGTTTTCCGCTGCACCCGCAGAAACAGTGACGATCCGCCGAGCGCGCACCGGTGATGTTCCCGCGCTGCGCCGCCTGCTCGACCAGTACGTGCAGCAGCGGATCCTGCTCGACAAAGCGCCCGTCGTCCTTTACGAGGACATCCAGGAGTTCTGGGTCGCGGAACGGGCCTCGGACGGTCAGGTGGTGGGCTGCGGGGCTCTTCACGTGATGTGGGAAGACCTCGCCGAAGTGCGCACTCTCGCCGTCGACCGCGACTTGAAGGGCGCCGGCGTCGGCCACCGGGTGCTGGAGCAGTTGTTGCGCACCGCCCGCGATCTGGGGGTCAGCCGCGTTTTCTGCCTGACCTTCGAAGTGGACTTCTTCGCGAACCACGGCTTCGTCGAGATCGGTGAGACCCCCGTGGAGACCGATGTGTACATCGAGCTCCTGCGTTCCTATGACGAGGGCGTCGCCGAGTTCCTCGGTCTCGAACGAGTGAAGCCGAACACCTTGGGCAACAGTCGGATGCTTCTGCACCTCTGATCGATCACCCCGGCTATTACGGCGCTCGGCAGGCCTGTGGCCTATGTCCGAATCGCGCACGTTTCCCGCCCTGTTGCGGTCCTGAACCTCTCCCGGGGGTTTGTGTTTTCCTGGCAAAAGCGGTTTCCTTTCCGCGTACTGCTTTTCGATGAAAGGAAATCCCGGTGGCACAGAAGGTTCAGGTCCTTCTTGTCGACGACCTCGACGGCGGCGAGGCGGACGAGACGGTGACGTTCGCTCTGGACGGCAAGACCTACGAGATCGACCTCACCACCGCCAACGCTGAAAAGCTCCGCGGTCTGCTCGACCCGTTCACCAAGAGCGGCCGCCGTACCGGTGGCCGTGCGACCTCCGCCCGCGCCAAGGGCCGTGCCTCCGCGACGACCGGGAACCCGGACACCGCCGAGATCCGCGCCTGGGCGAAGGAGAACGGTTACAACGTGAACGACCGCGGCCGCGTACCGGCCGACATCCGCGAGGCCTACGAGAAGGCCAAGGGCTGACCCACGGCGTCTCGCACCGGTGTGCGGACCGTGCGCCGCAGGCGCGCGCGGTGGCACTCCGTGGCCGCCGCCGCCACCAGGCGTACGAGGTCGGGCCCACGGGCGGGTCCGGCGTCCTGCCCGGGACCGGGCAGGGCCGGCAGCAACGCCTCGCATCCCCGCTCGGGGGGTCGCAGCCACACGGCGGCCCCCCGGGGACCTTCCCCGAAGGCGGAGACCGGGGGAGCGGGGGCGGTGATCCGGCCACCCGCGCCCAGGGCGGTCAGGTCCAGGGCCACGCCGCCCCACTCGAGCCAGTCGAGCAGCCCGTCGAGTTCCTCCGCGCTCCCCGCCGCCACCAGGAACCGCATCCGGCGCCCCATGACCGCAACGGGGCCCGTGCGGACCCGCCGGCGCAGCACCGCCGTGCCTGCGTCGGAAGGCAGTTCGAGGACGTCGAACAGGATCCCGGTGACGAGTTGGGCGGGCGGACCGCCCGCAAGGCTCCAGCCGAGCTCCCGTTCGTACCAGGAGGCGTACGGATCCTCCGCGGGCGCGACGCGGGGTGACGGGACGCTGACGCTGCTGACGGCCATGCCCGGAGCAACTCGGGAATGGGCGGTGGGTTACGGGTGGCGTGACACACTGCGCCCGGTTCAATGCGGAACGTATAGCTCCGCGGGGCCGGAGTCCCGGATTTGAGACGCAATCGTGTTCGCCCGTAGCGGAGGGAACCACCGCTACCGGCATGGAGTGTCCGTGCTTACGGGTAAGACATTCCTAGTGGATCGGGGCGACACGCTGATTTGAGCAGCTTCCGTTCGCCATCGGCGTACACGTGTGACGGGTATCTGCCTGGCCTGCGGGAACATCGTCTCGCACCATCGGGTTGGAGCAGTTGTCGGCTCTTCAAGCCGGTTTTCCTCACCGACGTGGGGGTGAGCCGCGGACGGATGTCGGCAGTTGGAATGAGCTGTCCCGCCCCGCGGGACTAGCATGCGGAAGGACAGGGCGGGGACCGACCCCGAACTGCCCGACCGCTCTGAGGAGCGATAAACGATGTTCGAGAGGTTCACCGACCGCGCGCGGCGGGTTGTCGTCCTGGCTCAGGAAGAAGCCCGGATGCTCAACCACAACTACATCGGCACCGAGCACATCCTCCTGGGCTTGATCCACGAGGGTGAGGGTGTCGCCGCTAAGGCCCTGGAGAGCCTCGGGATTTCGCTCGAGGCTGTTCGCCAGCAGGTTGAGGAGATCATCGGTCAGGGGCAGCAGGCCCCGTCCGGCCACATCCCCTTCACCCCGCGGGCGAAGAAGGTCCTGGAGCTGTCGCTCCGAGAGGCCCTCCAGCTCGGCCACAACTACATCGGCACCGAGCACATCCTGCTCGGCCTGATCCGCGAGGGCGAGGGCGTCGCCGCCCAGGTCCTCGTGAAGCTGGGCGCCGATCTCAACAGGGTCCGGCAGCAGGTCATCCAGCTGCTCTCCGGTTACTCCGGGGGCGGCAAGGAGTCGGCCACGGCCGGCGGACCGGCCGAGGGCACGCCCTCGACCTCGCTCGTCCTGGACCAGTTCGGACGCAACCTCACCCAGGCTGCCCGCGAATCCAAGCTCGACCCGGTCATCGGGCGCGAGAAGGAGATCGAGCGGGTCATGCAGGTGCTGTCCCGCCGGACGAAGAACAACCCCGTCCTCATCGGCGAGCCCGGCGTCGGCAAGACCGCCGTCGTCGAGGGCCTGGCCCAGGCGATCGTCAAGGGCGAGGTGCCGGAGACCCTCAAGGACAAGCACCTCTACACGCTTGACCTCGGCGCCCTGGTCGCGGGCTCCCGCTACCGCGGTGACTTCGAGGAGCGCCTGAAGAAGGTGCTCAAGGAGATCCGCACCCGCGGCGACATCATCCTGTTCATCGACGAGCTCCACACCCTGGTGGGTGCGGGCGCCGCCGAGGGCGCGATCGACGCCGCGAGCATCCTGAAGCCCATGCTGGCCCGTGGTGAGCTCCAGACCATCGGTGCCACCACGCTCGACGAGTACCGCAAGCACCTCGAGAAGGACGCGGCGCTGGAGCGCCGCTTCCAGCCGATCCAGGTGGCGGAGCCTTCCCTCCCCCACACGATCGAGATCCTCAAGGGCCTGCGCGACCGCTACGAGGCCCACCACCGCGTCTCCATCACGGACGAGGCCCTCGTCCAGGCGGCGACGCTGGCGGACCGGTACATCTCGGACCGCTTCCTCCCGGACAAGGCGATCGACCTGATCGACGAGGCCGGCTCCCGGATGCGCATCCGCCGGATGACCGCACCGCCGGACCTCCGCGAGTTCGACGAGAAGATCGCGGGCGTGCGCCGCGACAAGGAGTCGGCCATCGACTCCCAGGACTTCGAGAAGGCGGCTTCCCTCCGTGACAAGGAGAAGCAGCTGCTGGCGGCGAAGGCCAAGCGCGAGAAGGAATGGAAGGCCGGCGACATGGACGTCGTCGCCGAGGTCGACGGCGAGCTCATCGCCGAGGTCCTCGCGACCGCGACCGGCATTCCCGTCTTCAAGCTCACCGAGGAGGAGTCCTCGCGTCTGCTCCGCATGGAGGACGAGCTCCACCGTCGGGTCATCGGCCAGAAGGACGCCATCAAGGCGCTCTCCCAGGCGATCCGCCGTACCCGTGCGGGTCTGAAGGACCCGAAGCGCCCGGGTGGCTCGTTCATCTTCGCCGGTCCGTCCGGTGTCGGTAAGACCGAGCTGTCCAAGACGCTCGCCGAATTCCTCTTCGGCGACGAGGACGCGCTGATCTCCCTCGACATGTCGGAGTTCAGCGAGAAGCACACGGTTTCCCGTCTCTTCGGTTCGCCCCCCGGCTACGTGGGCTACGAAGAGGGCGGCCAGCTCACCGAGAAGGTCCGCCGGAAGCCGTTCTCCGTCGTCCTCTTCGACGAGGTCGAGAAGGCCCACCCGGATATCTTCAATTCCCTTCTCCAGATCCTGGAGGACGGTCGTCTGACCGACTCCCAGGGCCGGGTCGTGGACTTCAAGAACACGGTCATCATCATGACGACCAACCTGGGTACCCGGGACATCTCGAAGGGCTTCAACCTGGGCTTCGCGGCTCAGGGCGACACCAAGACCGGTTACGAGCGGATGAAGGCGAAGGTCAACGAAGAGCTCAAGCAGCACTTCCGGCCCGAGTTCCTCAACCGCGTCGACGACACGGTCGTCTTCCACCAGCTCACCGAGGAAGACATCATCCAGATCGTCGACCTCATGATCGCCAAGGTCGACGAGCGCCTGAAGGACCGCGACATGGGCATCGAGCTGAGCGGCGACGCGAAGCTCCTGCTCGCCAAGCGCGGCTACGACCCGATCCTGGGCGCCCGCCCGCTGCGCCGGACCATCCAGCGCGAGATCGAGGACATCCTGTCGGAGAAGATCCTCTTCGGCGAGCTGCGCCCCGGTCACATCGTGGTCGTCGGCAAGGAGGGTGAGGGCCAGGAAGCCAAGTTCACTTTCCGCGGCGAGGAGAAGTCGGCTCTGCCGGACCTCCCCCCGATCGAGGCGACGGGCTCCGGCCCGGACCTGTCGAAGGGCGCGTGAGCACCGCACGGCGGTAGCAGTACGCAGGGGCGGCCCCGGGACCGAAAGGTCCCGGGGCCGCCCCTTTGCCGTGCCCGGCCTCCCTGGCCCGCCTGGAGGCCCTGCGCCGGGATGCGGGGCCCCGGGGGCGGTCTTCGCCGGGGTGTCACTGCGGGGGCCCGCTCAGGGGCCGGCCTGCCGGGGGCGGCCGCGTCCGGGCCGGGCCCGCTCGCCCCCGGTGCGGGCGCGGCCGCAGGAGCGTCCTCGGGGTTGCCTGCCGAAGGTCCCGGAAGGGCCCGCCGGAGGTCCCCGCCCGGTGACAAGCCGCACAGAACAAATCGGACGTACTAGGCGGATTCGTAGATCCAAAGGGTCCGGGAACCATGCCTCCACCGCAGGACAAAGCCCGTCAACCGGGCGGAAAGCCCGAGTCGTCCTACGAGTCGCGGTAGTAACGGGGAGGTTTGGGGAAGTCGGGGGCCGCGGGTTACCAAGGTTGAGCCAGCCCGGCACGCGCTTCATCGTGCCGGGTCACTTCATGCCTCAAGAGGGCGTGAACCGCCCTTGTCCCCGGCCCCGGAGGTCTCCTTATGTCCGCGAAGCGTGTCATCACCCCTCGTACCCGTATTGCCGTCGGCGTAACCGCTCTCGGTGCCGCCCTTGCTCTCGGGGCCGGGACGACCGCCGCCTTCGCCGACACCACGCAGACCGCCCTGTCCGGGACCGCCCAGCTGGTCGCCGAGCAGGCCTCCGCCCAGGCCGCGCGGGCCGCCAAGGCCGCCGCCGAGCCCGCGGCCGCCTCGAAGTCCTCGCGGTGGATCAAGCCGCTCGACAAGTACACGCTGTCCGCGACCTTCGGCAAGGGCGGCAGCATGTGGTCCAGCAAGCACTCCGGCCAGGACTTCGCCGTCCCGACCGGCACCCCGGTCAAGGCTGCGGCCGCCGGCACCGTCGTCAAGGCCGGCCCCAACGGCGGCGGTGACGGCCCCGCCTACGGCAACGCCATCGTGATCAAGCACGCGAACAAGACGTACTCGCAGTACGCGCACCTCTCGAAGATCCAGGTCAAGATCGGCCAGAAGGTCAACATGAACCAGCGGATCGCGCTGTCCGGCAACACCGGAAACTCCAGCGGCCCGCACCTGCACTTCGAGATCCGCACCACGCCGAACTACGGCTCCGCCGTCAACCCGGTCGCCTTCCTGCGGAACGCCGGCGTCAGCCTCTGACCCGGCGCCTCCCCCCTCAGCCCGGCCGCCGCGCGGCCGGGCTTCGGCCTTTCCCGGATCAGGTGAGCAGCCAGGAGTGGGTCGGCTTCACCGCAGCGCCGAGCTTGCCCTCCTTGTACGCGCCCGCCTGCTCCTCCGTGAGGGCAGTGTCGTAGATCCGGACGTTGTGCAGGGCGCCCTGCCAGGGCCCGGTCCATATGTTGTGGTGCTTGGACCGGCCCAGCTGGAGCGGTCCCTGCGCCTGCCAGATGGGCGGCACGGGGGTCTCGCCGGCCTTCTTTCCGTCGACGTAGAGCGCGATGGTCTTCTTCTCGGCGTCGTACGTCGCCATCAGCAGCGTGGCGGTCTTGACCATGCTGAGCCCCTCCGCGGCGACGGTGCGCGTCGTCGCGGCGGCGCCCTTGTCGCCCGTCTGCACCCGGAAGATCCAGGCCTGCTTGCCGTTCACCTCGTTCACGCCCAGCTCGAACGAGAACGACTCCCCGTCGCCCTGGCTCACCGCGATGTGCGAGCCCTTGGGCGCGGAGTTGTAGACGCGGGCCGTGACGGTGAAGCTCTTCGACACGTCCACGACCGGCTCGGCGGCCTGCGCGTACGAGTTCCGGGTGCCCTTGCCCACGATCTGGAACCGCGAGCCCAGCGGGCCGAGCTTCATGTCGGGGCCCAGCCGGATGCCGGTGCTGCCGTTGCTGTCGCGCAGCAGGGTCGCGTCGCCCTCGACGGTGGCCTTGTAGGCGGGTGCCTTCGTCGAGCCCGACTCCTCGGGGCTGGGTGAGGAGGACACCGAGGGCTGGCTGTCGGCCTCGTTCGCCTTGCCGTCGTCGCCGCCCAGCAGGAAGAACGTTCCGCCGCCGGCGAGTAGCGCCAGCACGGTGATCGCGCCGCCCAGCATCCACAGCCGCTTCTTGCGCCGCTCGGCCTCGGACCGGTCGGCCATGGCCTCCCAGTCCGGCTGTTCCGGGGCCGGAGCGAACAGCCGGCCCTGCTCGGGCTGGTCCGGCAGGCCGGGCTGCCCCGGCTGCTGCGGAGGCCACTGCGCCCCGGGCGTGCCCGGAGCGGGCTCCTGCTGGTACGGGTTCGGCTGTCCCTGCTGGGGGAAGCCGTAACCGCCGCCGGATGTCGGAGGCTGCCCCGAGGCAGGGCCGTAGCCCCCCGGCGCGGCCTGGCCGGCCGGGTAGCCGTAGCCGCCGGACGCGGGCGGCCCCGGCGGGAACCCGTAACCGCTGTTCCCCGGGGAGTGCTCGGGCTGCGGGCTGCTGGGGGGAATCGCGTCGCTCATGCCACGGATGCTAAGTCACGGCCCTCCCGCGATGAACGGGCGGTACGGATCGGATCCCGGGCCCGGGAACACCGTGCCGCCCGGGAGCGGCAGGATCCGGAAGCGGCGGCCTAACCCTGCGGCAGCTGGATGACCGGGAAGCTCCCCGTCGCCGTCGGCGCGTGCTCCGGCAGCCACAGCACCGCCACCGCGCCCGCCGCCGCGCCCTCGCGGTCGAACCCGCCCGGCGCGGCCACGTTGCGGAAGGTGAGCCGGGCCCCCAGGACCCGTGCCTGGCCCTCCGCGATGGTCAGGCCCAGCCCGTGGCCGACGCCCGCACGGTCCGTCGACCCGGTGCGGAAGCGGCTCGGCCCCTCGCGCAGCAGCGCCTCCGGGAAGCCCGGTCCGTGGTCCCGGACCCGTACGACGCGCCCCTCGACGTCGACCTGCACCGGCGGCCGCCCGTACCGGACGGCGTTGGCCAGCAGGTTGCCCAGGATCCGCTCCAGGCGGCGCGGGTCGGTGCTGACGATCTCGTCCGCGACGATCCGTACGGACGCCTCCGGCATCAGTGCGGTCACCCGGCGGCTCACGAACTCGCCCAGCGCCACCTCCTGCAGCTCCGCCCGCTCCGACGCGCTGTCCAGGCGGGCCACCTCCAGCACGTCCTCGACCAGGGCGCGCATCGCCTGCGCCCGGTCGCGGACCAGCTCGGTGGGCCGCCCCGGGGGCAGCAGTTCCGCCGCCGTCAGCAGGCCCGTCACCGGGGTCCGCAGCTCGTGCGCGATGTCCGCGGTCACCCGCCGCTCGGCCTCCAGCCGCTGCTGGAGGGCGTCCGCCATGGCGTCGACGGCCCGCGCGAGGTCGTCCGTCTCGTCCCGGACGACACCGCCGACCGCGTCCCGGACCCGGACCTCGGGATCGCCGTGGGCCACGCGCTGGGCGGCGGCCGCCGCCTTGCGCAGCCGCCGCGAGATCTGCCCGCCGATGAGCACGCCGAGCGCCGAGCCGCCGATCACCACCGCGAGGGAGCCGACGACCAGGGCCCGGTCCAGGTCGCGCACCATGTTGGCGCTCTCCCGGAACTGGGTGCGCAGCGACAGCGCCTGACCGTTGCCGAGCGGCACGGCGGCCCAGACCTCCTGCGGCCCGTTCGGGTTCTCCTGGACGAAGGTCCCGCGCCGGCCCGACTGCACCTTCTGCCGCAGCTGGGAAGGCAGGTCAGGGTCGTTGATCTTGAATCCGGGGGGCGGCTTGCGCCCGGCGTCGACGTTGCGGGACATGAACTGGACGCGGTCCAGCTGCACCTCGCGGGCGCTCTCCAGCATCGACACCCGGGCAGCACTGTGCACGACCAGACTCAGCGCCACCGCGGTGAGGGCGCCCACGGCGGCGATGGCGAGTGTGATCTTCCAGCGGATCCCGGTGCGGAGGGTGAAGCGCCTCATGCCTTGAGTTTGTATCCGAAGCCCCGGACCGTTTCGATCCGGTCCTGACCGATCTTCGTGCGCAGTCGCTGGACGTGGACGTCGACGACCCGGGTGTCGCCGCCCCAGTCGTAGTCCCAGACCCGCTCCAGCAGCCGGTCCCGGGACAGGACGGTGCCGGGCGCGGAGGAGAACTCCAGCAGCAGCCGCATCTCGGTCGGGGTCAGGGCCACGGCGGCGCCCGCCTTGCGCACCTCCATGCCCTCCGTGTCCACCTGGAGGTCGCCGAAGCTGAGCACCCCGCGCTCCCCGTCCGTCCCCTCGTCGCCGCCCGGGCCGCCGTTCTGCGGGCCGCCGGCGTGGCCGAAGCGGCGCAGCACGGCGCGGATGCGGGCCACGAGGACGGAGCCGTCGAAGGGCTTGGTGACGTAGTCGTCGGCACCCGCCTCCAGGCCCAGCACCACGTCGATGGAGTCGGCGCGCGCCGACAGCATGATCACGGGGACGGTCGACTCGTCGCGGATGCGCCGGCACAGGCTCACGCCGTCCATGCCGGGGACCATCACGTCGAGCAGCGCGATGTCGGGGCGGTCGGCCCGGAAGGACTCCAGCCCGGACAGGCCGTCGGGCATGGCGGTGACCACGAACCCGTCGCGCTCCAGCGCCAGGGTCGTGGCCTCACGGATGACGTCGTCGTCCTCCACGAACAGGACATGGGTCTCGGCCATAACGGACGGCTCGCCTCGGTTCTCCGGTACTCGGTTCTTCGGTACTCAGTTCTTCTGACTCGTGGCCGGGGCGGGCAGGCCACCGCCGTCGACCACGTTGCTGTACTCCGAGTGGACCCGGTCCTGCTCGGTGAACTTCTCCCCGTTCCAGCGGTACGTGATCACGTCCTCGCCCGACGGATAGGAGAGCGGCTCGCTCTTTCCGTAGACCGGCTTCGTGACCACCAGGTCGCCCCGGTCGATCTCCGCGTAGACGGGTGGCTGCTCGTCCGAGAACACATTCTCGTACGTCCCGCCGTCCGCCCGGTACACGTACGAGCCCCGGCCCAGTGCGTCCGCGCAGGACAGCACGTTCACCACGATGTCGACGACACTGGTCCCGGTGACCCGCCCGTAGCTCACGTCCACCGGGTACTCCTTGCCCGTGCAGGGCTTGAGGTCCCGTTTGACGTCGGAGCTGACCTTGGGGTCGGCCTTGAGGAGGGCGATCGGGTCGACCTTCTTCGGGGGCTTGCCGGAGGCGGCTCCGGAGGCCCCGGCGGGGGTGTCGGGCGCCTCCCCGGAGGGCTCGGATTGCTCCGAGGCCGCGGACTGGACGGCCTTGGACATGGCGTCCGTACGGGCGGGACCGCCGTCGCGCAGGCCGGTGCCGCCCGTGGAGCAGCCGACCGCCAACAGCGCTGAGCCGACGAGGACGACCGTCCCCGCCGACATCAGCGCCAGTGAACTCCTGTCAGTCAGGCCTTGGCCGTTCAGGCCGCGCACCGCTCACGCCCCTCGTACAGGATGGTGTGGTCACCGCGTTCCAGGGCGCGCATGTCCAGATCCCGGCTCTCCAGCTCCTGCCGGAGGCGGGCCAGTGCGCGGTGCAGGGTGCTCTTCACGGTTCCCGCCGACATTCCGAGCGCCGCGGCCGTCTCCTCGGTGCTCATCTGTTCCCAGTGTCGCAGGACGACCACGCTGCGCTGCTTGGGCGCGAGCACCTTGAGGATGTCCATCAGCAGGGCGCGGTCGGCACGCTGGTCCGAGCCGTCCTCGACGGAGGCGTCGGGGAGCTGCTCGGTGGGGACCTCTTCGAGCTTGCGGGCGCGCCACCACTCGGTCCGGGTGTTGATCATGACGCGGCGGAGGTAGGCGTCGGCCAGGGACTTGTCGGCGATGCCGTCCCAGCGGCCGTAGGTGCGCACGAGGGCGGTCTGCAGGAGGTCCTGGGCGTCGGTGGGGTCCGGGACCAGGCGCCGGGCACTGCGCAGCAGGGCGTCCTGCCGGGTGCGTACGTACTCTTCGAATTCGAGTACCTCGCCGTGCGCCATCTCAGACCGCCTCCGTTCCGTTCAACCGCTCGTCCTGGCTTACGGGTCCGAAGGTACGGAGGGGTTGTCACGGCACTGTGCGGGCCAGCCTTCGGTGGGCGCACGGACAGCCATAGGTTGTGTAACAGCGCCCTTGAGCTGCGGTTTCACCACGGGAAGTGGAATCCTCGAGTCAGTTTCGAGTACTGCCGTGACCCACCGGGATCACGTTCCGTTCACACCCCGGGTCCGGGACCCGCCGGCGTCTGCGGGAGCCGGTACATCCCCTGAGCGAGGGGCTCCACCAGTCCGTCGGCGACCAGTCCGTCCAGCGCGCGGGCCCGCTGCACCGGCTCGTCCCAGACCGTGTCGAGCACGGCCTGCGGAACGGCACCCACCGCCTCCCGGAGCACGGCGAGCAGCTTGCCGCGTACCTGCCGGTCCGTGCCCGCGTACGTCTGCCCGCGCCGCGGCGGACCCTCGTGCGCCGGCTTCCCGGCGAGGCGCCACGCACAGAGGCCGGCCACCGGGCAGCGGGTGCAGTCCGGGTTCTTGGCCGTGCACACCAGCGCGCCCAGCTCCATCGACGCCGCCGCCCACCGCGCCGCCACACCCTCGTCCTCGGGCAGCAGGGCCCGTGCCAGGCGCCGCTCGGCCGCTGTGGTGGCGGTCGGCGGGTACTCGACCCCGGTCGTGGTCCGGGCGAAGACCCGCCGGACGTTGGTGTCGAGGACGGCGTGCCGCTGCCCGTACGCGAACGAGGCCACGGCGGCGGCGGTGTACTCACCGATGCCGGGCAGCGAGAGCAGCTGCGCGTGGTCCCTCGGTACGTCGCCCCCGTGCCGCTCCGTTATCGCCAGCGCGGCACCGTGCAGCCGCAGGGCCCGGCGGGGGTAGCCGAGCCGCCCCCAGGCCCGGACGGCCTCGCCGGGGGCCTCGGCAGCCAGGTCGGCGGGGCGGGGCCAGCGGGCGAGCCACTGCTCGTACACCGGCAGGACCCGGCTGACGGGGGTCTGCTGGAGCATGAACTCGCTGACCATGACCCCCCAGGGGCCGGCCTCGGGGCGGCGCCAGGGCAGGTCGCGGGCGTGCTCGTCGAACCACGCGATGACGGGCCGGTGCAGGGCGTGGGAGACGTCGCAGAGGACGGGGGCGCCTGAGGTGTCGGCGATCTCGGCGGTCCCGTCGATCTCGGGCGTCTCGGAGGAGGAAGTGGCGGATGCAGTCATGGCAGACGGCATCCTGGCACGTTTCACCCCTGGCGTGCCGTGCCCGGACCGGTGAACCAGACAGCGGCGCGCATCCCGCTCGCCCGCATGGCGGCGGTGATCGTACTGGTCGGACCGGTGAGCGCGAGGACGGCGAGGGCGGCCACCGAACCGCCCAGCAGCAGACCCACCGCCACGTCGTGCGGGTAGTGCACGCCCACGAACACCCGCGAGAAGGCCATGAGCAGCGCCAGCGGCACGGTCAGCAGCGCGAGACGGCGCACCGCCAGGGCCAGCGCGACGGCGGCGCCGCCCCCGATGGCCGCGTGGTTGCTGGGGAAGGACCAGTCCCCCGGGGGCGGGCACGCGATCAGCGAGGCCGCCGCCCCGGCGACGGCACGACAGGGCCGCTCCTCGTCCACGACGGACTTCAGGGACTCCGAGACCACGTACGCGACGGCGGTGGCCAGCGGCGCCAGGACGGCGAGCGCCAGCGCGCGCGGGCCGCGCCGTCCGCGGGCGCGCCACCACACGGATATGAAGAGCGCACCGAAGAGCAGGAGTCCGTACTCCGTCCACACTTCGAAGGCCGACTGCACCCAGGGGGGTGCCGTGTGGGCGAGGCCGGTGATGTCGCGGTAGAGGCCGGAGCTGTTCATGGTCACCGACGGTACTCAACGGCGGGGGATCTCCGCCCTCCGCGTCTTGGCCGGATCTGGGTGTTCACGGTTGCGCCCGCAGGCTGATCATCGGCAAATCGAGGCCGTTGCACGGCATGTGGGGCACTGATCGGGTCCCGGACTCTCGTAAGGTTCCGTCCGTGGGATCTCTGCGCAATCCGGTCGGGCCGCTCCCCTCCTCCATCTACTGGCGACGGAGGGCCGTGCTGGCGTCCGTCGTCGCGCTCCTCGCCGTGCTCGCCCTATGGGTCGTCACCTCCGGTGGGGGGAGGACGAGTACGAACGGGAAGGGGCAGGGCCGCCCCGATCCCGTCGGCTCGATCACCCCCGGTCCCGCCGGGACGGGGCCGGCGATCAGTCAGGCCCCGGGCGGCCGTGCGGACTCGGGCGGCAGCGGCACGGGATCCGGGGGCGGCGGCTCCGCCGGCACCGGCAAGAACGGCGAGCCGGGCGGCAGTTCCGGCTCCGGTTCCGGTTCCGGTTCGGGGTCCGGCGGCCCGGGGTCGGCTTCGGGCGGGGCGGGGACCGGTGGCGGGGCGGACCAGGTCCCGGCGGACTCACCCCTTCCCACGTGCGCGCCCAGTGCCCTCCAGTGGGAGGTCAAGAGCGCGAAGAACGAGTACGAGGCGAACGAGAAGCCCCGCCTCGAACTGATCGCCCGCAATGTCTCCGGCACCACCTGCAAGGCCGATCTGGGCCCGAAGCAGGCCGTCCTGACCATCCTTCAGGCTGCGAGCAGCAAGGCCGTCTGGTCCTCGGCGGACTGCCCGCCCGGCGCGGGCAACGCCTTCTTCCGCGTCCCGGCGCAGGGCGAGACGAAGCAGTCCCTGGACTGGGACCGCACGTTCAGCGCGGCCGGCCAGTGCCAGTCGCCTCCGGCAGGGGCCGCGGGGCCGGACACGTACGTGGTCGAGGTCAAGGCTCCGGGCATGCCGGTCGCCCGGACCTCGTTCGTCCTCAAGCAGGACTGATCCGTCCGCGGCCGGGGCCCGGGGGCTCCGCCGCGGACCCCGCGCCGGGCCTAGACGTACCGTTCGAGGATCGAGGACTCCGCGAGGCGCGACAGCCCCTCGCGGACGCTGCGCGCACGGGCCTCGCCCACGCCGTCCACCGTCTGCAGGTCGTCCACGCTGGCGGCGAGCAGCTTCTGCAGGCCCCCGAAGTGCTCCACGAGCCGCTCGATGATCGCGCCCGGCAGCCTCGGCACCTTCGCCAGCAGCCGGTAGCCGCGCGGCGACACCGCCGAGTCCAGGGTCTCGGGCGATCCCGTGTACCCCAGCGCCTTCGCGACGATGGCCAGCTCCAGCAGCTCCGGGTGCGTCAGCGCGTCCAGCTCGGCCAGGGCCTCGTCCACCGTGCGGGAACGCTTCGCCGTGGGCTCCGGGACGTAGTCGCGGATGACCAGCTCCCGCTCCTGCTCGATCCCGACCGTCAGCTCGTCCAGCTGGAGCGACAGCAGTCGTCCGTCCGTGCCCAGTTCGACCACGTACTCGGCGATTTCCGTCGCGATCCGGCGGACCATTTCCAGCCGCTGCGCGACCGCGGTCACGTCGCGGACCGTCACGAGGTCCTCGATCTCCAGCGCCGACAGCGTGCCCGCGACCTCGTCGAGGCGCAGCTTGTACCGCTCCAGCGTGGCCAGCGCCTGGTTCGCCCGCGACAGGATCGCCCCGGACTCCTCCAGCACGCGGCGCTCGCCGTCCACGTACAGCGCGATCAGCCGCATCGACTGCGACACGGACACCACGGGGAAGCCGCACTGCTTGGAGACCCGGTCGGCGGTGCGGTGCCGGGTGCCGGTCTCTTCGGTCGGGATGGAGGCGTCCGGCACCAGCTGCACACCGGCCCGAAGGATCTTGGTGAGGTCCTTGTCGAGGATGAGCGCCCCGTCGAGCTTGCACAGCTCGCGCAGCCGGGTCGCGGTGAACTCCACGTCCAGGACGAAACCGCCGGTGCACATCGCGTCGACGGCCTTGTCCATGCCGAGGACGATGAGCCCGCCGGTGTTGCCGCGAACGATCCGCTCCAAGCCGTCACGCAGCGGCTGACCGGGTGCGACGGCACTCAGCGAGGCGCGCATCAACGCCTCGTGCTTGGAGCTCGCGCCGGACTTCCCGGGTGCTGCTGCCCCGTCCTTGGCTGCCACTGCACTCCTCCGGTCGCGGGTTGCGCCGCCCAGCGCCGCGGGCACGAGGACGTGCGTACGGCCGGGCGGACCAGCACAAAGTCTACCGGCGCACGCTGTGGCCCCGCCGTGGCTTGGCCAGGTCCACCCCCGCAGGGCCCCTGACGGGCCCCTGACCAGCACTGCGGCCCGCTCCGGGGCAGCCCCCGGGGGACCGTCCCGCCGGGCTGCCCGCGGCTACTCGGCGGCCCGCTCCTTGGCCGGCGTACGCGACCGGCCGCGCGGCAGGACGCGGAGCGCGTCGCCCATGTCGGCCACCTCGACGACCTTCATGCCGGGCGGCACCTTGCCCGGATCGGCCGGCACCAGGGCGTGCGTGAAGCCCAGCCGGTGTGCCTCCGCGAGCCGCCGCTGCACGCCGGTCACCCGCCGCACCTCACCGGCCAGACCCACCTCGCCGATGGCGACGAGGTTCTTCGGGAGCGGGACGTCGCTGGCGGCCGAGGCCAGTGCCAGGGCGATGGCCAGGTCGGCGGCCGGCTCGGTGAGCTTCACCCCGCCCACGGTGGCGCTGTAGATGTCGCGCTTGCCGAGCGCGGTGATCCGGCCGCGCTGCTCCAGCACCGCCAGCATCATCGACACGCGGGAGGTCTCCAGGCCGGACGTGGTCCGCCGGGGGGAGGGGATCTGCGAGTCCACGGTCAGCGCCTGCACCTCGGCGACCAGCGGACGCTTGCCCTCCAGGGTCACGGTCAGGCAGGTGCCGGGGACCGCCTCGGCGCGCCGGGTCAGGAACAGCCCGCTCGGGTCGGCGAGCCCGGTGATGCCCTCGTCGTGCAGCTCGAAGCAGCCGACCTCGTCGGTGGCCCCGTACCGGTTCTTGATGCCGCGGACGAGCCGCAGCCGCGCGTGCCGGTCGCCCTCGAAGCTCAGCACCACGTCGACCAGGTGCTCCAGCAGGCGCGGACCCGCGATGGCCCCGTCCTTCGTGACGTGGCCCACGAGGAGGGTGGACATCCCGCGCTCCTTGGAGGCCCGGATCAGCGCCCCCGCCACCTCGCGGACCTGGGCCATGCCGCCCGGCGCCCCGTCGATCTCGGGCGAGGCGACGGTCTGGACGGAGTCCAGGACGAGGAGGGACGGCTTCACGGCGTCCAGGTGGCCCAGCACCGCCGACAGGTCCGTCTCGGCCGCGAGGTAGAGGTGGTCGCTGAGCGCCTTGATGCGGTCGGCGCGGAGCCGGACCTGGCTCGCCGACTCCTCGCCCGTGACGTAGAGGGTGCGGTGCTCGTCGCTGGAGGCCTTCGCCGCCACGTCCAGCAGCAGCGTCGACTTGCCGACGCCGGGCTCCCCGGCGAGCAGCACCACCGCGCCGGGCACGAGCCCGCCGCCGAGGACCCGGTCGAGCTCGTCCACACCGGTGCTGCGCGCGGTCGCCGTCCGCCCGTCGACCTGGGCGATCGGCACGGCGGCGGTCGACACCCGGCCCGCGGCGGTGGTGCGCACGGCGGGCGCGCCCATTTCCTCGACGGTGCCCCACGCCTGGCACTCGGGACACCGCCCGAGCCACTTCGCGGTCGTCCAGCCGCACTCGGTACAGCGGTAGGACGGCCGGTCCTTGGCGGATGAACGAGCAGTACGGGCAGCCATGGCGCCCACGGTAGCCGCCCGCACCGACAGGCCGGCCCGGACGGGTCGCCGGCCGGGTCCCGCAGGGCTGCGCGTCGGGTTCCGGGGGGCACCGGCCGGGTCCCGCGGGGCCGCGCGCCGGGTCGGCATCGGGTCGGCGCCGGGTGCCGTGTCGGGGTCGGCGTCAGGGCGCGCGTCAGCGGGTCACCGATCTGTTCACCCGTAAGGACTAAAAGTGCTGAAGGCTTCCGGGGCGCCACCGGGGTGCCGCCTACGGTCGCCAGGTGAACACCAGCCACCAGGCACACTCCTCACCGCGCACCGGCGCACACCGGGCGCAGGGGCGCACACCCCCGGAAGGGGAGCAGCCGCCCCCCTTCCGGCACGAGCCCTATCTGGACGGCCTGTTCACCTACTGCCTGTCGGTCCTCTGCGACCACGACACCGCCACCGACGTGCTGGGTGACGTCCTCGCCGTGGCGGAACGTCACCCCAGCCGCTGCCCCGACGAGGGCGACCGGCGGGCGTGGCTGTACGCGCTGGCCCGCTGGGGCTGCCTGCGCCGCCTTGCCGAGCGGCGGCGCGCACGGCAGGGAGCGCATTGCGCCGGGCGTGCGCCGGAGCACACCGATGCCGGGCGTGCGCCGGGTGCCGACACCGGGGCCGACGGGGTTCCCGGGGCCCGCCGCACCCTTGACGTGAGCGCCTACCGCCGGACCGAGCTGGCGCGCCTCGCCTGGCCGGAGGCCGCCGGGACCACGCCCGAGCAGCGCGAAGCCCTCGAACTCGCCGTCCGCCACCGGCTGGGCGTCCCCGAACTCGCCGCGGTCCTCGGCACCGCCCCGGCCGCGGCCCGCGAGCTGCTGTCGGGCGCCGCCTGCGAGGTCGAGCGGACCCGCGCCGCCCTCGCCGTCGTCGAGACCGGCAGCTGCCCCAGCGTCTCCCGCCTGACCGGCGAGGAGGGCGACGGCGGCGTGCTGCTCTCCACCACCCTGCGCGCCGAGCTCGTCCGCCACGTCGACGACTGCCCGCGCTGCCGTCGCGTCGCCGAACGGCTCGGCGCCGCAGCCCCCTGGCCCGGCTCCGGCGGCATCGAATCCGCCGCGCTCCCGCTGGTCCCGGCCCCGCGCACCGCCGTCCACGCGGCGATGCTCCGTTCCGGCGGACGCCGCCGCCGGCCCGGACCGCGCTTCGACCGCACCGGCTTTCCCATGGACCCCAAGGACCACGCCGCCCGCCGCGACCGGCTGCGCGCCCGCGCCGTGACCACCACCGTCGTCGCCACCGTCGTCGCCGCCCCGGTGCTGGCCCTCTGGGCCGCGTACCGCGGTGCCCCGAGCACCGGCGAACCCGTCGGCGGCGGGACCGCCCGCATCTCCGCCAGCGAGTCCGAGATCCTGCCGCCGCATGCGGACGGCCACCCCCTCACGGCGTACGAGAACACCGGCAACGCGGCCACCACCACCGGCGGACCCGGCTTCGCCCCCGGCAGCGCCGGTCCCGACGTCTCCGTCGAGGTGATCAGTTCGGGCGCCCCGGCCACCCCCGACCGGGCCGGCGCCCCGGGCCGCCTCACCGTGGGCGCGGCCTCCCAAGGCGGCGTCACCCTGCTCACCCTCACCGCCTCGGGCGGAGCGCCCGTGTACTGGAGGCTCTGGTCCGACGCCCCCTGGCTGAGGGCCGACCGGACCGCGGGCACGCTAGCCCCTGGAGAATCGGTCACCCTGCGGATCGTCGTGGACCCCGAAGGCCAGCCCGTGGGCGCCTGGAGCGCCCGGGTCGGGGTGGATCCCGGCGGCGCGGTGGTCTCCGTACGGGGCCGCGGACGCCCCGCACCGGCACCGACCCGGCCCACGCCCCCGCCACAGTCCCCGGACCCGACGCCCCCGCCGACCGCCGCCCCCACCCCGGCCCCCACGGAGCCGACGCAGCCCCCGACGCCCACGCCGACCCCCACGGAGGGCCCGGGCGGAACGGTTTCCCCGAGCCCGGAGCCGGACCCCCCGGCCGATCCGCCGAACGTCCCGCAGTGACCGGGGGCGGCCGGGCGGGGTGCCGGGTCCCGGCGGGCGGGGCGGCCGGGGTGGCAGGTCAGGCCGGGGTGCCAGGTCGGGCCGGGCCGGACGGGTCGGCCGGGTGCGGGGCCATCGGCAGCAGGGAGGCCAGGCGCGCCTCGCACAGCTTCACGAGTTCCTCGTACGCCGCCCTGCCCATCAGCTCCGTCAGCTCGGGCCGGTACGAGACGTACACCGGCTCCCCGGCGCCGTGCGCGGAGGTGGCTGAGGTGCACCACCAGTGCAGGTCGTGGCCGCCCGGGCCCCAGCCGCGGCGGTCGTACTCGCCGATGGACACCTGGAGCACCCGGGTGTCGTCGGGCCGGTCGATCCAGTCGTAGGTACGGCGGATCGGCAGCTGCCAGCAGACGTCCGGCTTGGTCTCCAGCGGCTCCCGGCCCTCCTGCACCGCCAGGATGTGCAGCGAGCAGCCGGCGCCCGCGGGGAACCCCGGCCGGTTCAGGAAGATGCACGCGCCGTCCCAGCGGCGGGTCTGCTTCTCCCCGTCGTCGTCGTGCTGGGTCCAGCCGGTCTCGCTGCCGACGTCGTGGAACTGCCACACCTCGGGCGTCAGCCGGGCCACGTGCTGGGCGACGCGCTTCTCGTCGTCCTCGTCGGAGAAGTGCGCGCCGAGCGTGCAGCAGCCGTCGTCCGCGCGGCCGGGCTGGATGCCCTGGCAGCCGCTGCCGAAGATGCAGGTCCAGCGGGAGGTCAGCCAGGTCAGGTCGCAGCGGAAGACCTGCTCGTCGTCGGCGGGGTCGGGGAACTCCACCCAGGCCCGGGGGAAGTCCAGGCCCTTCTCGTCGGCCACCACGACGGCCTTGGCTGCGGCCTTCAGCTCGGACTTGGTCTCGGACTTGGTCTCGGACTTGGGCTTCTTGGTCTTGATCGTGTTCCTGGTCTTGGGCTCGGAGCCGCCGCCGGTGCCCGTGTCCTTCGGCGACCGGGTCTTGTTGGCCTTCTTCGTATTTGGCACAAACCCCAGCCTAAGGGCCCCTTGCTCCACCCCGGTGAGTTCCTCCCAGTAGCGTTCCCCCCATGAGACTCGGTGTCCTTGATGTGGGTTCGAACACGGTCCATCTCCTGGTGGTGGACGCGCACCCCGGTGCGCGCCCGCAGCCGGCGCACTCGCACAAGGTGGAGATGCGGCTGGCGGAGCTGCTCGACGAGCAGGGCGCCGTCACCTCCGAGGGCGTGGAGCGGCTCGTCGCGGTCATCCGCGACGCGGTGCACGCCGCGGAGGACAAGGGGTGCGAGGACGTCCTCCCCTTCGCTACCAGTGCCGTGCGCGAAGCCACGAACGCGGACGAGGTCCTGGCCCGGGTGAAACGGGAGACCGGTATCGACCTGCCCGTGCTCAGCGGAGAGGACGAGGCCCGGCTGACGTTCCTCGCGGCTCGCCGCTGGTTCGGCTGGTCGGCCGGGAAGCTGCTGGTCCTCGACATCGGCGGCGGCTCGCTGGAGATCGCCTGCGGCATCGACGAGGATCCGGACACGGCCGTCTCGCTCCCGCTGGGCGCGGGCCGCCTCACCGCGGGCTGGCTCCCGGGGGACCCGCCGGACGCGGCTGACATCCGGGCCCTGCGCCGTCACGTGCGGGCGCAGATCGCCCGTACGGTCGTCGAGTTCAAGCGCTTCGGGGCGCCGGACCACGTGGTCGCGACTTCGAAGACCTTCAAGCAGCTGGCGCGGATCGCGGGCGCGGCCCGCTCGGCGGACGGCCTGTACGTCCAGCGGGACCTGAGCCGCAAGTCCCTGGAGGAGTGGGTCCCGCGTCTGGCCGCCATGACGACGGACCAGCGCTCGGCGCTGCCGGGCGTCTCGGAAGGCCGCGCGAACCAGCTGCTGGCCGGAGCGCTGGTCGCGGAGGGGGCGATGGACCTCCTCGGGGTCGACGAACTCGAAATCTGCCCCTGGGCGCTGCGCGAGGGAGTCATCCTCCGCCGCCTGGACCACCTCCCGGTGACGCCGGGGGCGTGAGGGGGGCCCTGGCTCCGGGGGGTGTCACACCGGTACGGGGTGGCCGGCGTTGCAGGGCCTGGCCTCCAGGGACCTTGCCGGAGCCGGACCTCGACCGAATCGTGGGCGGGGCGCCTGTGGCCGGGCTCGGGCCGCCACCGCGCCGGTGGCGGTGGGGCGGCGGTACGGGATCCTGGGCGGGGTGGTGGCCGTCACGTTCCGGGCGGGCCCCGGGCCCGTAACCTGTCTGCGTGGCAGAACCAGTCCGCACACCGACCGCGAAAGTCGCCCTCTCCACCGCCTCCGTCTATCCGGAGTCGACGGCGACCGCCTTCGAGATCGCCGCGCGCCTCGGGTACGACGGCGTCGAGGTGATGGTCTGGACGGATCCGGTCAGCCAGGACGTCGACGCCCTGCGGCGGCTCTCCGACCACCACCAGGTGCCGATCCTCGCGGTGCACGCGCCCTGCCTGCTCATCACGCAGCGGGTGTGGTCCACGGATCCGTGGACCAAGCTCCAGCGGGCCCAGGCGGCGGCCGAACGGCTCGGGGCGTCGACCGTCGTCGTGCATCCGCCCTTCCGCTGGCAGCGCCAGTACTCCCGCGACTTCGTCACCGGCATCTGGCGGATGGCGGACGAGACCGACGTGCGGTTCGCCGTCGAGAACATGTACCCCTGGCGCTACCGCGACCGCGAGATGCTCGCCTACGCCCCCGAGTGGGACGTGACGAAGGACGACTACCGGCACTTCACCGTCGACCTGTCGCACACCGCGACCGCCCGGACGGACGCCACCGCGATGATCGACCGGATGGGCGACCGGCTGGCGCACGTCCACCTCGCCGACGGGAACGGGTCGGCGAAGGACGAGCACCTGGTCCCCGGCCGCGGTACGCAGCCCTGCGCCGAGCTGCTGGAACGGCTCGCCCGGACCTCCTTCGAGGGGCACGTGGTGATCGAGGTCAACACCCGGCGCGCCATGTCCGCCGCCGAGCGCGAGGCCGACCTCGCCGAGGCGCTGGCCTTCACCCGGCTGCACCTCGCCACCGCCCCCGGCGCCCCCGCCGGCCGGCCGCGGGTCCGCCGCCCGTGACCGAGCCCGCGAAGCCGCGCCGCCGGGGCCCCGGCCGGCCCCGCCTCGACGAGGCCGGGGAAGGCCCCGGCACGCAGGAGCGCATCCGCCTCGCCGCGCGCGAGGTGTTCGCGGAGCGCGGGTACGACAAGACGTCCGTGCGCGGCATCGCCAAGGTGGCGGGCGTGGACCCGGCACTGGTGCACCACTACTTCGGCAGCAAGGACGACCTGTTCGCCGCCGCCATCGAGGTGAGCATGGAGCCCGCCCTGGTGGTCCCGGCGGTCCTCGGCGAGGGACCGGACGGCATCGGCGAGCGGCTGGCCCGCTACTTCCTCGGGATCTGGGAGAACCCGGTCACCCGCGCGCCCCTGCTGGCCGTCATCCGGTCGGCGCTCACCCACGAGGCCGCCGCGAAGGTCCTGCGCGGACTGGTCCTGCGCCGGGTCCTGGAGCGGGTCGCCGCCGACCTCAAGGTCCCCGACCCGACCTTCCGCGCCGAACTGGCCGCCTCGCACATGGTCGGCATCGCCATCCTGCGGTACGTCGTCCAGGTGGAGCCGCTCGCCTCCGCGGACCCCGAGGACATCATCGCGCTGGTGGCACCCACGCTGCAGCGCTACCTGACGGAGGAGTGACCGCTGGCTGACCCTCCTGTCCCGGCATCCGGACTCACCGTCCGCATCCCGGGCGAGGAGCGGTAGCCTCGTAACAGATTCCTGACTACAGTCGCGGCCGCGTCCGGCGCAGCCGCACCTCTGGGGAGTGAACCCGATGCCCGAGCTCCGGTCCCGTACCGTCACCCACGGCCGCAACATGGCGGGCGCGCGCGCCCTGATGCGCGCCTCGGGCGTAGCGAGCGAGGACATCGGGAAGCCGATCATCGCGGTGGCCAACTCCTTCACCGAGTTCGTCCCCGGCCACACCCACCTCGCCCCGGTCGGCCGGATCGTCTCCGACGCCATCCGGGCCGCGGGCGCCATCCCGCGCGAGTTCAACACGATCGCCGTGGACGACGGCATCGCCATGGGGCACGGCGGCATGCTGTACTCGCTGCCCTCGCGCGACCTGATCGCGGACTCCGTGGAGTACATGGTCGAGGCGCACTGCGCCGATGCGCTGATCTGCATCTCCAACTGCGACAAGATCACCCCGGGCATGCTGATGGCCGCGATGCGCCTCAACATCCCGGTCGTGTTCGTGTCCGGCGGCCCGATGGAGGCCGGGCAGGCCATCCTCGTCGACGGCACCGTCCGCAAGCTCGACCTGATCGACGCCATGGTCGACGCCTCCAACGAGAACGTCTCGGACGAGGACGTGCTGCGGATCGAGGAGAACGCCTGTCCCACGTGCGGTTCGTGTTCGGGCATGTTCACCGCCAACTCGATGAACTGCCTGGCCGAGGCCATCGGCCTCGCCCTCCCCGGCAACGGCTCGGTCCTCGCCACCCACACCGCGCGCCGCGCCCTGTACGAGGACGCCGGCCGGACGGTCGTGGAGATCACCAAGCGGTACTACGAGGACGGCGACGAGTCGGTCCTGCCGCGCAACATCGCCACCCGCGAGGCCTTCGAGAACGCCATGGCACTCGACATCGCGATGGGCGGCTCGACGAACACGATCCTCCACCTGCTGGCCGCCGCGCAGGAAGCCGGTCTGGACTACGACCTGACCGACATCGACGCCGTCTCGCGGCGCGTCCCCTGCCTGGCCAAGGTCGCGCCGAACGTGGCGCCCGGCGGCACGTACTACATGGAGGACATCCACCGGGCCGGCGGCATCCCCGCCATCCTCGGCGAGCTGCACCGCGGCGGGCTCCTCAACAAGGACGTCACCACCGTGCACTCGGACGGCCTGGAGGACTGGCTCGCCAAGTGGGACGCCCGTGCGGGGACCTCCTCGGAGGAGGCCATGGAGCTGTGGCACGCGGCCCCCGGCTGCAAGCGCTCCGCGACGGCCTTCTCGCAGTCGGAGCGCTGGGACACCCTCGACCTCGACGCCGAGGGCGGCTGCATCCGCTCGGTCCAGCACGCGTACTCCAAGGACGGCGGCCTCGCCGTGCTGCGCGGCAACATCGCCGTCGACGGGTGCGTCGTCAAGACCGCCGGTGTCGACGAGTCGATCTGGACCTTCGAGGGCCCGGCCGTCGTCTGTGAGTCGCAGGACGAGGCCGTCGACAAGATCCTCCGCAAGGAGGTGAAGGCCGGCGACGTCGTCGTCATCCGTTACGAGGGCCCGCGCGGCGGTCCCGGTATGCAGGAGATGCTCTACCCCACCTCCTTCCTCAAGGGCCGCGGACTCGGCAAGGTCTGCGCCCTCGTGACGGACGGCCGCTTCTCCGGCGGCACCTCGGGCCTGTCCATCGGCCACGCCTCCCCGGAGGCGGCCTCGGGCGGCACCATCGCCCTCGTCGAGGACGGGGACCGCATCCGCATCGACATCCCCAGCCGGTCGATCGAGCTGCTGGTGGACGACGCGACCCTGGCGGCCCGCCGCGAGGCGCTGGGCGGGGTGTACGCGCCGAAGAACCGCGAGCGCAAGGTGTCGGCGGCCCTGCGCGCCTACGCGGCGATGGCGACCAGCGCCGACAAGGGCGCCGTCCGCGACGTGAGCCGCCTGGGCTGATCCCGGCCCCTGCGTCCCTGACGACCCCCGCGGGCCCGGCCGGGCCCGCGGGGGTCGTCCGCGTCACCAGCCCGCGGGGTTCGCGGCGTCCACGGAGAACACCGTCCCGTCGGGCGCGCTCCCGAACACCCGCCCGCCGCCGGCCACCGGTGCGGGGACCGTCGCGCTGTAGGTGCCCTGGCCGGTGCCCATCCGGGGGTCCGTCTGCCCGACCAGCCGGCCGGCTCCGGCGTCGACGGCGATCAGCCGGCCGTCCGCCGCCATCAGGTACAGCCGCCCGTCGGCGACGACCGGCCGGGACGCCGTGGCCACGGCCGTCTCCAGCCGCCACGCCTCCCGCTCCGGGCCGACCGCGGTCAGCGCTCCCGAGATGCCGATCAGGTACGTCACCCCGTCGGGCCCGACCGCCGCCTCCGCCTGCAGCTGCTCCACCGACAGGGCGGTACGCCGTACCGCGCGGGTGGCGAGGTCGATGCGTACGACCGCGCCCGTCATCCCCTGGAGATCGGCGGCCAGCAGGTGCAGACCGCCCTGCGCGACCCCGACCGGCCGCAGCATCCCGGGTGCGCGCAGCTGCCACCGCACGGTGCCGTCGGCCGGGTCGACCGCCGAGATCTGCGAGGAGGCGCCGTCGTCGGAGCGCGTCGACGCGTAGAGGTCCTGCCCGCCGTCGGGCTGCTGGGGGCCGGTGAACCACATGGACCCCAGCCGTCCCAGGCGTTTGCTCCAGCTGATGCCGCCGGTCGTGGCGTCGAGCGCCGTCACGGTCCCGTCCGCCGTCGCGACCAGGACCTTCGCACCCGCGGCGAGGACCTGTGCGTCCTGCGCGACCTCCTTCTTCCACCGCACCGCGCCGCCGGCCGGGTCCAGGGCCTGGAGCAGCCCGCTGGCGGGGACCGTGGCGAGCACCAGCCCGCCGCTCGCGACCGGGACGACCGTGGTGGCGCCCGCCGTACGGGTCCCCGTGCCCGGTGCGGGTACGGTCCAGGCCACGCTGCCGTCGGCCTGCTCCAGCCGGGCCGCGACGAGCCCGGGCGCCGAGCAGTAGAGGGACGCGGCCGCCCAGGAGCAGGCGGCCGCCGCGTTCCCGGGCCCGGCGTCGTGCAGCGTGGCCGACCAGGGTGCGGCGGTCGCCGGCGGCTTCGCCCCGTCGGCCGCCCCGGCCTGCTGCGCCGCCCCGGCCCCGCCGGTGCTCCGGCCGGCCCCGAAGTGCGCGTACGCCCCGACGGCCCCGCCCGTCACCAGCAGCCCGAGGCCCAGGGCCACCGCGGTCCGCCGCCGCCCCCGGCCCCGCCGCGCCGGGGCCTGTGCGGCGGCGGGGTTGCGTACCCGCCGGTGCGTGGGCTCGTCGGGGGCCGCGGTCCGGCCGTGCGCCGGGACCGGGTGGCGGGGCTGCGGTATGAAGGCGCGCGTGTCCTCTCCTGTCGGGTAGGCGGCGGCCCGCAGCTCGCCGAGGAGGGCGTCGGGGGTCGGGCGGTCCGCGGGGTCCTTCGCCAGGCACCGGGCGACGAGCGGCACGAGGGCGTCCGGCACCCCCGTCAGGTCCGGTTCGGCGTGCACCACCTGGTAGGCGACGAGGTAATGGCTCTCGGAGTCGAAGGGCCCGCGCCCGGTCAGCGCGTGCACCAGTACGGCGCCCATGGCGAAGACGTCCGCGGCCGGACCCACCTCCCTCGGCCGCTGGAACTGCTCGGGCGCCATGAACGGCGGGGTCCCGATCAGCTTCCCGGTCTCCGTCCGCAGGTCGCTGTCGAGGGGCCGCGAGATCCCGAAGTCGATGACCCGTACCCCGTCGGGAGCCATCAGGACGTTGCTGGGCTTCAGGTCCCGGTGCACCACGCCCGCCCGGTGGATGTCCCGGAGCGCCTCGGCCAGCCCGGCGCCGAGCCGGGCCGCCTCGGCCCCGTCGAGCGGGCGTTCCCGTACGCGCTCCGCGAGGGTCGGGGCGTCGATGAACAGCGTGGCCATCCAGGGCCGCTCGGCCAGGGGGTCCGCGTCGACGACCGGCGCGGTGAACGCGCCGCTGACCCGCCGTGCGGCGGCGACCTCCTGCCGGAACCGCGCCCGGAACTCCGGATCCACTGCGTGCTGGGCGTGGACGACCTTCACGGCCAGCCGCAGCCCGGAGCCCGAAGTGGCCAGGTGCACGACACCCATGCCGCCGGAACCCAGCACGGATTCCAGCCGGTACTGCCCGGCGTACTCCGGAAAACCGGCCCGTTCCGCGCGCAGTGACTGCACTGCCGACCACCCCCGCCGGAGCCTAGTCGATGGCGCATATGGAGCGGTATGGGCCTGCTACCCTGCGCGAGTTGCAGAGCGTCATGCTCCAAGGGGGGATTTTTTTCATGTCGGTTGAGGGAGAACTGGACCAAGTCCAGGGCCGGGCCGAGAGCCTTGCCGAGGGATCCGGCTACAAGAGCTATCCGGTCGCGCCCGGCGTCCAGCTCAAGGTGCGCAGCGGTCCCGGCACCGGGTACTCGGTGGTGAGCGTCCTGCCGCTGGGTGCGTGGGTCACCATCCGCTGCCAGTGCGAGGGCACCACCGTCTCGGGCCCGTACGGGACGACGAACCTCTGGGACTGCGTCGGAAACGGCCAGTTCGTCTCGGACGCCTACGTGAAGACGGGCAGCGACGGCTACGTGGCCGCGCACTGCGGGTAGGGACGTGTCTTCCGGGTCCTGCCGGGCCGGCAAGATCCTGCCGGGTCCGCGAGTCCCGCCGGAGGGGCGGGCTCCCGCCGGGTCCGCGAGGTCCCGCCGGAGGGGCGAGCCCCCGCCGGAGGGGCGCCGGATCCCCAAGCTCCTGCCGGACCGGGGGGATCCCGCCGGTCCGCGACGTGCGCGCCGGGTCCGCGGGGTCCTGCCGTTTCCTGCCGGGTCCGGCCCGGCCCGCAGGGTCCGCTGAGCACCCCGGATCCTCGCCGTTCTGACCCGTGAGACGCGCCCCGGCCCGACCGGCCCGGCGGGGGATAATCGCCGGTGTGAGCGACGACCAGCGAGACCAGACCCCCGCCGCGCCGGTGCCGGCGGCTCCCGGGCCCGAGCCCGAGCCGATCCACTTCTTCGGGACGACCTGGCTGAGGCACGACGGCGGCTACGCCCTGCGCCGTGCCGCCGCGGCATTCGTCTCGCTGACCCTCGCGGTCGTCAGCGCCTTCCTCCTGCGCTTCGCCTACGAGGGCATGGAGATCGGCAACGTCGGGCCCTTCCTCAGCATCTCCGTTGTCGTCCTCTTCGCGATCGCCAGCTCCATCGCCTTCGCCAAGACCTGGGAGTCCTTCAGCCGCCGGCCGGCCCCGTCCTCGGACGAAGCCGCCCTCAAGGGCCTCAAGGCGATCGGTTTCATCGGCTCCCTCATCGCGTACTTCATCCGCTGCTTCTTCGAGGCCCCGGGGGAGGACCTGCGCCGCGCCGAGTACGAGCGCGCCATGGCCGAATTCGCCCGCCGCCGCAGCTCCCGCACGGGCAACCCGGCGGCGCGGCGCCCCAAGCGCAAGAAGTAGCCACTCCCGGCACACCCGTCCCGGCCGGCACCCGTACCTGTACCCGCTCCCCTACCGGTTCCGTACCCGCTCCCGTCGTACCGGTTGACGGTCCGGCACCCCCAGGAGCATTATTCATCACATGATGAATAACCAGTCCGGGGGAGCCCCGCCCCCGAGCCCGTCCGCCGTCCACGCCGATGCCCTGACCGTCCGCCGCGGCGCCGGCCGCACCCCCCGCACCGTCATCGACTCCATCGCCTTCGACGTCCCGCGCGGCCGCATCACCGGCCTCCTCGGCCCCTCCGGCTGCGGAAAGTCCACCCTCATGCGCGCCGTCGTCGGCACCCAGGCGCACGTCACCGGAACCCTCGACGTCCTCGGGCGCCCCGCGGGCCACCCCGAACTCCGCTCCCGCATCGGCTACGTCACCCAGGCACCCTCCGTCTACGACGACCTCACCGTCCGGCAGAACCTCGACTACTTCGCCGCGATCCTCGACCCCGGCCGGGCCGCCGCCGCCCGCCGCGCCGCCACCGTCACCCGCGCCATCGGCGACGTCGACCTCACCGCCCGCGCCGACGCCCTCGCCGGCAACCTCTCCGGCGGCCAGCGCAGCCGCGTCTCCCTCGCCGTCGCCCTCCTCGGCGCCCCGGAACTGCTGGTCCTCGACGAACCCACCGTCGGCCTCGACCCCGTACTCCGCCGCGACCTGTGGAACCTCTTCCACGACCTCACCGCCACCCGCGGGACCACGATCCTCGTCTCCTCCCACGTGATGGACGAGGCCGAGCGCTGCCACGACCTCCTCCTCATGCGCGAGGGCCGCATCCTCGCCCGGGACACCCCCGACGACCTGCGCACCCGCACCCGTTCCGCCACCGTGGAGGAAGGCTTCCTCCGCCTCGTCGACCAGGCCACCGCGACCGCCGGGGAGCAGAGCCGATGAACGCCCACCCGTACCCCGCCGCCACCCCCTCGGGACCGCGCTCCGCGCCCTCCTCCTTCAGCGCGGCCCGCACCACCGCCACCGCGGCCCGCGTCCTGCGTCAGCTCCGCCACGACCCGCGCTCCATCGCGCTCATGCTCCTGGTCCCCGTACTGATGCTGACCCTGCTGCGTTTCGTCTTCGACGGCAGCCCGCGCACCTTCGACGGCATCGGGGCATCGCTCCTCGGGATCTTCCCCCTCATCACCATGTTCCTGGTGACCTCCATCGCCACCCTCCGGGAACGCACCTCCGGCACCCTGGAGCGCCTCCTGGCCATGCCGCTCGGCAAGGGCGACCTCATCGCCGGCTACGCCCTCGCCTTCGGCGCCGTCGCGGTGATCCAGTCCCTGCTCGCCACCGGCCTCGCCCTGTGGGTGCTCGGCCTCGACGTCGTCGGCTCCCCCTGGCTGCTCCTGCTCGTCGCCCTCCTCGACGCGCTCCTCGGCACCGCCCTCGGCCTCTTCGTCTCCGCCTTCGCAGCCTCCGAGTTCCAGGCCGTCCAGTTCATGCCGGCCGTGATCTTCCCCCAGCTGCTGCTCTGCGGACTCTTCGCGCCCCGCGACACGATGCAGCCGCTCCTGGAAGGCCTCTCCGACGTCCTGCCCATGTCGTACGCCGTCGACGGGATGACCCAGGTCCTCACCCACACCGACATGACCGCCGCCTTCGTCCGGGACGCCGTCGTCGTCGCCGGCTGCGCCCTCCTGGTCCTCGCCCTCGGCGCCGCGACCCTCCGCCGCCGCACGCCCTGACGCACACCCCGGCGACCACGGGCCGGACAGCCGCGCCGTACCCGCCCGCGCGAGTGCAAGGATGAGCTTCCATCGGCAGTACGGGTGCATGCACACCCCACGTTCGGCGAGGTGAATCGGGCATGACCCAGACAGTCGCAGTCCTCGGTACCGGCAAGATCGGAGAGGCCCTGCTCAGCGGGATGATCCGAGGCGGCTGGCCCGCCTCGAAGCTCCTCGTCACCGCGCGCCGCCCGGAGCGCGCCGAGGAACTCCGCACCCGCTACGGCGTCGAGGCCGTCAGCAACGCCGAGGCCGCCGAGCGCGCCGACACGCTCATCCTCACCGTCAAGCCGCAGGACATGGGCAAGCTCCTCGAGGAACTGGCCCCGCACGTCCCGGCCGACCGCCTGGTCATCAGCGGCGCCGCCGGCATCCCGACCTCCTTCTTCGAGGAGCGGCTCGCCCCCGGCACCCCCGTCGTCCGCGTCATGACGAACACCCCGGCCCTCGTCGACGAGGCCATGTCCGTCATCTCGGCCGGCAGCCACGCCACCGCGGCCCACCTGCTGCACACCGAGGAGATCTTCGGCGGCGTCGGCAAGACCCTGCGCGTCCCGGAGTCCCAGCAGGACGCGGCCACCGCCCTCTCCGGCTCCGGACCCGCCTACTTCTACTTCCTCGTCGAGGCCATGACCGACGCCGGCATCCTCCTCGGCCTGCCCCGCGCCCAGGCCCACGACCTGATCGTCCAGGCCGCCATCGGCGCCGCCGTGATGCTCCGCGACAGCGGCGAGCACCCCGTCAAGCTCCGCGAGGCCGTCACCTCCCCGGCCGGTACGACGATCAACGCGATCGTGGAGCTGGAGAAGCACGGCGTACGCGCCGCCCTGATCGCCGCCCTCGAAGCGGCCCGCGACCGCAGCCGCGAACTCGCCTCCGGCAACAGCTGACCGGCCGGACCTGCGGGTACGGGCCCCCGCGCGAGCGGAAGCCCGTACCCGGCACCGTCACGGCGCGAGCAGCCCGATGGCCTCGTAGGCCCGGTCCACCACCGGCCGCGCCAGCTCCCTGGCCCGCCCGGCCCCCTCCCGCAGCACCTTGTCCACGGAGGCGGGATCGGCGGCCAGCTCGGCATGCCGCTCCCGTACGGGCCTCAGCAGCTCCACCACCGCGTCGGCGACGTCCCGCTTGAGCGCCCCGTAACCGGTGTACCCCTCGGCGAGCACCGCCGGATCCGCACCGGTGCAGGCGGCCAGGAGGTCGAGCAGGTTCGCGACCCCCGGCCGCGCCTCCCGGTCGTAGACCACCCCGCCGTCCCCGCTGTCGGTGACGGCCCGCATCACCTTCTTGGCGACGACCCCGGGCTCGTCGAGGAGATAGACGATGCCGGCGGCGTTCTCGTGGGACTTCCCCATCTTCGAGGTCGGCTCCTGGAGGTCCATGACCCGCGCGGCCACCTTCGGATGCGTCGCCTTCGGCACGGTGAAGGTGTGCCCGTACCGCTGGTTGAACCGCACCGCCAGGTCCCGGGTCAGCTGTACGTGCTGCCGCTGGTCCTCGCCCACGGGCACCTCGTCGGTCCGGTAGGCCAGGATGTCCGCGGCCATCAGCACCGGATAGGTGAGCAGCGACAGCCGCACGCCCTCCCCGGCCGCCTGCGCCGTCGCCGCCTTCTCCTTGTACTGGATCATCCGCCGCAGCTCCCCGTCGGCGGCCGTGCACTCCAGCAGGTACGCCAGCCGCGTGTGCTCGTCGACGTGGCTCTGGACGAAGAGCGTGCACCGCTGCGGATCCAGCCCGGCGGCGAGCAGCAGCGTCGCCGCCTGGCGACTGAGCCTTCGTACGCGGGCCGGATCGTGCTCGACGGTCAGTGCGTGCAGGTCCACGACGCAGAACAGCGCCTCGTCCGGCTCCTGGTCGACGGCGACCCACTGCCGGACGGCCCCCAGGTAGTTCCCCAGCGTCAGATGCCCGGTCGGCTTGACCCCGCTGAAGATCCTCGTCATGTCCTGTTCTCCCTCTGTGTGTGAGTGGTGTCGGTACCGCCGCGCCGGGCGGCCGAGCCACTCCCCGGGAGGGAGAAACGAGAACGGCCGCCGAAGCGGCGGCCGTGGAGCGCGTGCGTGCTCGCGCAGAAGGTCAGCCGCCGTCAGGCGGCCCACCAGCGCAGGTCGAGCATGAGCACGTGCGTAGTCATGGGCCCAGGGTAGACCGCAGGGGACGAGGACGGGCGGAAGTTTCACGCAGGTGACGGCACCCGGTCAGCCGGGGGTTGACACGCATGTACCCGGTCCGTAAGGTTCTTCGAGTTGTCCGAAGTGAGCGCCGACCCCGGTCGGTCCCCGGACAGCCATCCCGCACCTACACATTCGAACGAACGACGCACTGTGTCGTCTCGTTTTCATGCGTATTTGCGAATGAGGAATCCGCGTCCGCAAGACGTGGCTGCCGATTAGGTTCGGCGGCCAGGAATCCGCTACTGTCTCACTCGCCGGAAGGGCCCAACAGCCCGGAAGGCAAACCCCACTGACTGGGGGTCAGGCCCGAAAGGATCTGATAGAGTCGGACTCGCCGGAAAGGGAAACGCGAAAGCGGAAACCTGGAAAGCGAAACCCGCTTCGACCGGGAATCGGACACGAAAGAGTCTGATAGAGTCGGAAACGAAGAACGAAGCCCGGAGGAAAGCCCGAGAGGGTGAGTACAAAGGAAGCGTCCGTTCCTTGAGAACTCAACAG
>NZ_JBHXRK010000030.1:0-94859 GCF_042716875.1 Streptomyces sp. NPDC058646
CGATGTCGTTGCGGAGCACGTACAAGATGCCTTGCAGGCACAACCGGTCCGCCACCGGCCGCGGCCCTGGTGACCTCGCCGGCCAGGGCGGCAGCAGCGGCTCGATCAGCGCCCACAAGTCGTCGTCCACGATCCACGACCGAGTACTCACATCACCACGAACGGCCGAATCGTCACACCGGTCACGGCTGACCAGAGCATCTCATCAAGATCGTGTTACGAGCTCTAAGTGTGAGTAAGACATGCGCGTCATGATCGGCGATTCACCCCAAGAAGCTCAGCGGAATCCTGAAAGAATCTGTGGCCGTCATAGCGCATCCGCAACTGGACGCCGCCCCCAGGGCACTCACCCCGACCAGTTCGGAAGATCGCGTACGCGGACCCACCTTGACCAGCCAAGACGCTGACCTGCGCTTCCCTTGCCCTGCCACCGCGGTTCCCCGCACTACCCGCCCGCCCCCACTCAACCGGGCACGCCAGGGACACACCGCCGCCCAGCCGGCAAGCCGGTCATCCGCCGAAGAGATGCGGGGTCGGACACAACTCCATGGCCTCGTCCGGCCGTATCCGCCCAGTGCCACCAGAGCTGCTTCTCGGGGCACCGCCAGAGCGCCCGGCACACCCGCAGACCGTCGTCCTCCCGTCTGTAGAGGGCGAGACCGCGGGTCTTCATCGCCTGCCCGCACTGCGGGCATATGGGAGGGCCACTAGACATGCCGGGCAGCCTATCTCGGGCCCTGTGCGGCAGCCGGTGAGCGGCTATAGCGCACACGGCTCCGGAGGCCCCGTGCGCCTCACTCGTTTCAGCAGGTCAAGGTCTCGTAGCTGGTCGATCCTGCCACGCCGGTCCACGAATAGGCCGCGAGTCCCGCCCCCTCTCATGGTCGGTGGCGGGCCCGTAGCGGTAACTGAAGCCATCACACCAGCTCATGCCGTCCGCACGCTGCGATGGTCGTCGGACGTTGCGGTGCCCCTCAAATGCCGTCGCTGACCGCTCGAATGGCATTTGGCACGCGTTCTCAGAGATCGATGCGCTCTCTCACCACGTTTCAGCCGGATCCCGCAGCACGACGTGTGCCGGCCGAAACGGAAGCGCGCGCACTGCTCCGAACATCTGAGTATGTGTGCCTGAGGAGACACCCGCTTTGAAAGCTCGCACTGCCATCAGTTGTGCTGGCTCACTCCATGGGGCGGTGCTGCCTGGGAGCACCTGATGCCGTCGCTGCCGCCACCATGTCAGCTGCGGATGTCAGACCACTTCTCAATGCGAACTGCAGGGCTGGAAAGCTACTGAGAGTGGTGCCCCTGAAGTCCCGACAGCTGCTGCGTAGCCCGCCAACGGGCCACAACCACTCGAATGGCTCCATGTCTGAGACCCTCTACGCCCACGGGCCTGGTGGCCCTCACGACGCCCCTACCTTGCCTACTACTAGAGATCGAAGCAGGCTTCCTGCCGTCCTGAGCGGCCAGCCAAGGTTGCAGCATCCACTGGCGCTGACAACCGTTGAATCCATGAGCACCTCGCGCCAGAAGAAGTCACTAAGCAGGCCCCCTAAATTTGACGCTGCCCACGAGATCGGGCTGTGGTCTACCACAGCCGTCGCAATATACGCGATTTCCGTCGTCGCCTATCTTATTCAGTTCTCGTGGTCCAAAGCTTGGTCCGTGCTCGGCGTGACCGTGATTATAGGAGCGTCTGCATTCGCTCTCGGTCTACTCCTGGGCTTCCTATTCGGTCTCCCTCGTACACTTGACGGGCTCCCCCCTCTCCCCGACGGGGAAACTTTGTCAACACTGCAGGGCGGTTTGGGGGCGCGTGAAAAGCCTTGGCCGATCTATCGATCCAATACCAACCTGGAGCAAATCTCCGACTGGTTGACCAAGATTCTTGTCGGTGTCAGTCTCATACAACTGGTTAATGTTCCCACTGCGATGCAATCGCTAGGTAAGACGCTCAAACCGGCGCTTGGGAATGTGGCCAGCAGTGAGACGTTCGCAATCGGCCTGGTAGTGTTCAATTCCGTTGCCGGTTTCCTCATCGGATACCTCGTAACTCGGCTACGCATGGCTCACGCGCTGAGTTCAGCAGAAGCAGCCATCCGCCAAGAGGAACTCGCGGTGCAAGACGCCATCAGGGCGAATGTCGATAGCGCCGAAGAGATTCCTGACGCCGAACAGATGGAAACTGGTGAGCGAACTAGAGTGGTCGAAGTGGAGGCAAGGGTTCACCGGCTGGAGGAGGCTGGCGGAAGGCTCGACGCCGATGCATACCTGCTCCTGGCTCGTCAGCTCAAGCGTGCCGGCAAATATGTAGAAGCCGAGAGTGCTTATTTGAAGGCGGCAGAGCTGCAGCCCACCAATCCCGTGCCGCTTAATCTTGCGGGCGTTATTCGAGGAAAATATATGGCTGACTATGAGGGTGCGGAGAAGCTTTACCGTAAGGCCATCATCGTAGACCCGACTCACATCTCGGCGATATACAATCTAGCCTGCAACGAAAAGCGCAGGGGGCAGACTGCGCAAGCGCTGAATTTGCTCACCGTTGCTATTTCTGCAAATCCCGACAAGTATCGCGCCATGGCGAGGAGTGACGATGCGTTCAAGGATCTGAGAGATGATCCTCGATTTCAGGCCCTCACCGAAAGCGACCCGCCGCCGGCTTCTGATCCGTAGCTCTAGCCAGACCGGTCAACGACGGCCACATCGGCCGCAGCCCAGCCTCGGACAGACGGTAGTGGTTGGCTACGGTTGCCGTGGTTGCGGTACTCCGCTGCTGTACAGCGCTCCCCAGGCGCGGGCAGCCGTAGAACCTTCCCTACTCTGTCAAGGCCCGCGCACGGCGCGGGCGTCCGCCACTTCGACGGCGCGCTGCGTGCATGCGGGCGAGCATGCCCGAGATCACTTGCGGGACAGCCTTTATCTTCCCACCATGATCCTCGACGAGGGAATTGCGAGGGGCCTGCGGCGCCTGTGAGCGTTCACCGGAGCAAGGCGTCGTGGATGCGTCGCGCTACGACGGCATGCTCTAGATAGCCGCTGATCCCATGATGGTCAGGAGTGCCATTTCGCATCTGGCCGTAGTTTTCGATTTCCGGATGCGCCGGGAAGTGGTCATTGTCGAGCGGATTGAGGGCTACGACGTCCTGTGGGTCGAACGCGTTGAACCAGTCCTTGACGCCGTGAGGGCGACCCGTGGGCCGTAGGGCCTGTGCGATCGGGCGGACTGCAAGTGGTGATCCGAGGGTGACGAGGGTGGGCACTTTCCAACTGAATTCATGGGCCTTGCGCTTGAGCAGGTTGTAGACGATGACCGTGCCCAGTGAGTGGGCGACAATGACGTGCTCCTCATCGGGCGTGAGGGCTTGCTGAACACCATCTTCGATCACTGTCTGAATCCCGGGGTAACGCAGGTAACGGAACACATCGCGCGTGACGAATTCCAGGGCGAGGCCGGCCAGTCCAGGGATGTCTTCGATCACGCGCAGAGCGGCGATTGTCCATGGCCAATTCTGGACTCCCTTCTCGATCTGACCAGGTTGGTCTGCGGCGGCAGTGATGTCTTCTTCTCGTATACCAAGTTGCTGCACAGCGTCCGCAACCATCTGAGCGATGAATTGCTTCTCCCCCGCGGCCATTTCACTGTAGCCCTTGGTGATCACATCAGGTGCGTTGCCGGGAAGGCCCTCCGAAAAGTGATGCAGCGCATCTCCGTAGTAGGGGAATCGGATCCGATTATCAGGAACCGCTGCGTCGATACCTGCATCAGCCAGTCCCTGGTGGAGGGCTTCTATCCACTGCTGCTTCAAGTCAGCAGCGTCTTTGAACTGCTGGGAACGTCCGTGAACGAAAACGAGCTGGCGCATAGCGCCACCTCCTATCGCTTTACGAGGTCCTGAAGGCGAGGGAGATCGGCCTCGGAGAAGAGCGTCCAGTGTGAAACCTGCGGAATGGGCACGTCGGGCGGTTCGCCACCAGTGAGAGGACCGAGCAGTGCCCATCCCCGCGAAAGTAGCGGCATAAAGGGAACCACAGGACGGCCCCAATCCCTGGCAAGGAGCATTACATCATAGAGAGCATTTCCTGCCACCTGGTTTTCCCGCGTTAGCAGGTGGCCGACCAGGTCCCGTCGGCCAAGGTCCGCCAAGCCGTAAGCAAGATAGATCGCCAGTGACGGGTCAGCTTCGCCGTGGTCTTCGAAGAGACGCACCAACCTTTCAGGAGAGTCGCCCTCCCACCAGGTCAAGCCAAAGCGCGACGCCGCAGCAATCTGTGCTCGACGTTCCATGTAGTGCTTTTCGAGCTCTTCTCTGCGCCCCCAGGCGCCTTCGCTCAAAGGTGCATAGGAGACGTCGACCAACTGGTCGTCTTCAAAGACCATCGTCCCCATGCGCCCCCACAGGGCGGGGATAACCGCGCACCGGCCGGATGTGAGGTGCAGCAGCAGATTGGCGGCACGTCGGCCGCCCGCAACATGGATCTGCACGACATTCGACGCCACCTGCTCCGCTACAGTACCGTCCGTGTAAATCGCCTGGATGTATGCGCCCTCCACCTGTACTGCGGAGGGTGCCTTAATCTTTCCGGGGTCCGGCGGGGGAACCGCGAGGCGCTCGGCGGCGAGCCTGGCGGCGCCGAACGCCGGATCTTCTGGCGGCGTGGACTCGAAAGCCCCAGCCTTGAGGGACACAACGCCTAGGCCGGTTCGATCCGCTGCTGGGAGCCGCGACAGCCAGGCGTTCTTTGAGCCGCCGGAAGTGACCCGCCCCTCCGGTCTTTGGTTGACGGCCATCTGTGCTCCCAACTCGACGATCCGCCGGCTCACGTACTCGGGGAGATGCTCCTTCAACGGGTAGGGGCGGACGAGATCGAACGCCCTGCTGTCCTGCTGCTCCCGTTCGAGCACCTGAGAGTAGCCGCCCCCTAGCGCCTTGGCGAGAACCTCGGTGTAAAGAGCTCGATACAGCCTGCTGGACTCCTGCCGATCGGCGACTTCGTAGGCTGCCTCTCCCGGCCTACACGCATAGAAGAGGTCTACCCAGTCGGTCTGCGACGTCCCATTTCGGAAGAGCGACTGACCGTGGATGCCAATAGTTGCGTCCTGCGGCGCCGTTCGACAGGCGTCGGAGATAAGGATCACATGCCGTACGCCGGTGTCCCATGCGTAGACGGTGCTGAGCGAGACATTGATGGCCTCGTTCGGTTCGTCAGGGGCTTCCGACAACAACCAGTACTCGTTCTTGTTGAGGTTCACTCCATGTCCGCAGAAGTACACAATGAGTTGCTCCAGGGAGAGGCAACTCGCGAGCGACTGCACGGTCTCGCGGACAGTCGCAGCGTCGACTGCGCCGCCACTGATGTCGGTGAGAACTTCGATCCGAGGGATTTGCTGGGACTTAGCCCATGACTCCATGTCGCGGAGCCCACGATTGACTGCTTCCAGTGCAGGGAAACCAGCGGCCTGGCTTACCCCTATGAGGACAACGGCACGATCCATGACCAGCTACTCCCTCCACCCTCTCGACCGTAACGCAGATCACAAGCAGTCTCTTGGTGACAGAGTGATCTCTCTAGAAGCATTCCGTGACACCTAGGCGCCGCAAGCAACAAGTGCGGCGCCGGTCAAAGATTTTCGGGGCATCCATTAGAGGGGCCTTACAGATCTACACCCGTGCGGCCCTCCCTGGGCCGTCCGACGGTGCCAGACAGCGACCAATGACGACCAACGACCATGGGTAGCGGGCTGGTCAGGAGCGGTCGATTCTTGCCTGCCGCAGCGCTCCCTGGCACGTAGTCAGTTCTACCTTCCGGTGCCTGCTGGAGAGGCTGTCCTGGCTCGCGCGGGACTCACAGGCGACTCCAAGCGGGTCTGGGTAAGCAGTGGAGTGACGGCAGTCTTTGACGGCAACACCAACGCACGTTGCCGTACTGGGAGGACCGATCGCACACCATTCGCCGGAGACGGGCAAGCCTCACCGCTGACCAGCGGAACGCCCGGATGATCTCCTAAAGCGGGTGTCGATCTACATCTGCATGCTTTGTTCGGCCTCGCTCAACCGAGCGCTGTGGGCCATGTCTGGGCCAGCACAGTCAGGCGAGCCACTTGGCTGCGTATCGATAGAGGTCAGAGCCCTGCGGAGGCTCAGGGTGCGACGCTCTTGAAAACCGTCGTGGCAGCGATGTCACCGTGGGTTCAAAACCCACACCCACCGCAGATGAACGGCCCCTGACCAGGAGATATGATCAGGGGCCGTTTGACAGTGCGGACGCCGTCCGTCACTGCTGACACCCTTGGTTCCCCGCTACGACGGGCACGCATGGGGCACGAGATCAGCGCCCGGCGGGCCCCGGAAGCCCAAATCTCAGCAGCGCCGTACTACTGCACTGTGCGATCTTGCCAGCATGAGCGAGACGCCCCCGACCCCCGTAACCGTCGCTGACAGTGAGATCTTTGCTGGACGCATCCTGCCGGGCATCAAGGCCATCCGAGAACATCTCGGATGTTCTCTCCAAGAGGCGTTCCTAACCTTCCACGAGCGGTACGAAGTCCTCCAGCGTGAACAGCCCGACGCGTTCGCCGTGGCGCCCGATGAGTACTGGACCGGCTTTTACTCCTGAGACGCAATGCCAACCCAACCTGCTTCTACCCACGACTGCCCCGGCTCCCATCCCGTCTGCCGTCGACCCACACGTATGTGGAGCGGGCGCGGGCCCTGGCGTCCAGGTGGAGCGCGCCACTGTACGAACGACCTGGACGCCAGGGCCCGTGTCTGCTCGGCTTGCCTGGGTCGACGGCAGACGGGATGGGAGCCTCCCCACGCTCGCCACAGCGCGCCAGCACCCGCGTACGGCGCCCCGTCCATCCCGGAGTCTGAGCGCCCCCGCCGGAGGCATGTCGGTGAGCGATGCAATTTGCGGCCGGTGGGGCTCGACTCATGCCCTTTGGCCTATCCCGTCTTGCAGGGGCGGGCGTCGGCGCAGCGGGGGCGGAGCGGGCCGAAGGCAGGAGCGTCGCCCCGAGCGGAGCCGGGAAGCCCGCCCGGCGGAGCGGAGCGCAGCCGGGTGCTTGATGAAGTAGGGAAAGTCTTACCGTGCGATGTCGGCCCGGAAGCGACGGCGAACCCCTGGCGGGAAGCGTCGACAGTTCAGCCGGGTCCGCACTGATCACAGTCCCGGAAACGACGAAGGACCAAGTCGAGGAACTTTCCTCTGACTTGGTCCCCTGTGCTTCAGAGCGGGTGACGGGAATCTAACCCGCGTAGCTAGTTGGAAGACTAGTGGCCTTCTTTCTCGAGATCATCGAATGTGAGCTGCTCGACGCCCTCCCCCATGAGGCGTTGGAGATCCACGAGCCTCGTTCTCGACCGCTGCTCTCTGCGGAGCATGCGATGGACGGATAGCCACCGACTCTTCACCGTCCTGCCGTTGGACAACGTGGCACGGAAGCGGATCCCGTGCATAACCGTCGGTTCGAGGGTGAAGGGCTGACTGAACATCCAGCGCGCCTCACCAAACGGTCCCACCTGCATGCGCTCCTGCCCGTCGATCCAGACAACGCCAAGGGTCAACGGAGGTGGCGGAGACGGGTGGTGGGCAGGATCGAAGAGGTGTGCCTTGCCGCCGGGAAAGCGGAGTAGGGCCTTCACCTCATCCACCACGACAGTTGCGGCCCCCTTGTTGATCACGCGCACGTGGTAGCAGTGCCGAAAGTCTTCCGGGCTGGCTTGGCTGAAGGGCACCCGTCCCGGCTCAATGTCCCACGTGACCTTGAGCTTGACCCGAGGCCTCGCCCGTTTGAACGTGGCGTAGGTGACGGACAGCCCCAGGGCTGTGAAAGTGGCGCTGGCAGTGCTGACGACAAGGGCCAGTGCAACTGTATTCACAGCAACCCTTCGAGAGTGACATAGCCGATATTCTAGACATCGGGTCATGAGCCTCCAGGGAACTAGCCGGTCACCACGCGGGGATTCGCAGGTATGTGCATTGATTGCGGGCCATCCGGACTGGCTGTCACAGCCTCGCCTATCGAGGTGCGGCGAGAGGTTCCCACCTGTCACAGTTGCCGCATGGCGAAGCTCCCCACCGACCCGCGCCTGATGGAGCGGGTGGTCGTCGACCTCGCGGCGGCGGCCTTCAAGAACGCGCGTGCACTGCTCACCGGCGCCCAAGCTGTCTTGAACGAACAGCAGTGGCCGGCAGCCTTCTCCATAGCCGCTCTGGCTCTCGAAGAGGTTGGCAAGGCAGTCCTTTGTATGACGATGCTTGGCATGCCGCCCGCCGCACGCGAGGAGTTCCGCCCCGGGTTTAACAAGGCGTTCATCGACCATCAGACGAAGGCGACGTGCACGCATCTGGTTCTGGCGGTGGTCGCCGATGAGGTGCCAGCCACCTTGGAACGGCTGCTGGAGGACGTGATCGCGTCGGCTCGCCAGACCAACGCGGTGAAGTTCCGCGGTCTGTACGTCGACTACACCGACACCGGCGCCCTGCTGAAGCCGGACGACGTTACCGAGCCCAAGGCCATGTGGATGGTCAGCACAGTCACCACCGCGCTCACCGAATCCGGCCCTGCGGAAGCAGCGGTCGCCGACCCCGACGTCTACCTGGACTTCCTACACCAGTGGCAGAGCGGAATGGACTTCGATGCCCTTGGGGCGTACGTCGACACGGATCCCGAAAAGTTCCTTGCCGACGTGCGGTCCCTCGTCCATGAAGACGTTCCTCCGCCGGCCGTCTTCCTCGGTACAGCTTTCGCCGAGCAGGATGCCGCCGACGCCCACCACGCGCTACCGACAGGAGAAGGAGATTGAGTGACGGAACGGGGGATGCGGCAAGCAGCGCTGGCCGACCTGAAGCTCCTCATCAGGAACAGCAGCCGCCGGCCCGGGATGGCGTTCAAGACTGGCGCGCAACTAGCACGCCGATTCTGAGGTAGCGGCGTAGCCAAGCGCCCCCAGTACGGTCGCCGGACATCCGCCGTAGACAAGGTGCGGCTCATCCGCCCCTGGCGCCTCGAAGCGGCCGGCGTGGCGCCGCAGGTCGTCCTCGCTGAAGTACATGGAGTTCGGATCGTCGAAGGTCTGCTGATTCCGTTCGTCGATTCGCTCCCACAGCTCGTCGTGGGTGGCGGGCAGGTACACCAGCGTCACGGCCGCCCCGGCCTGTTCGCCGATACGGCGCCACTCCTGGCGCTCGTCGACGGTCCAGAACCCGTGATCCATGACCACGTCACGGCCGGCGGCGAGGGCAGTGCGCAGCTCAGCCGCGATCTCTTCGAGGATCGGGCGCTCCCTGACCTTGTACTCCCCTCTCGGGAAGTCCCGCCCGTAGTGCCCATGCGCGCGCCAGACCCGCTCGTCAGGGCAGAGGCGCAGGAACCCGCGGAGCTCCAACTCGTGGGCGAGCGTGGTCTTCCCCGAACCCGGGAGGCCAGCCATCAAGACCAGTCGGACTGGGCCGGCTCGCCCAGCGAGCGTCCGCATGATGTGCGCGATCTCAGCCTTGCCGTCGGGCGGCAGGGTGCCGAGACGCTTGGCGATCAGGAGAGCGCTCAGCCGTTCCTCGACCACGTGGACGAGGTCATCGTCGAGGAGCGGGTCGGTCATTCGGCGGACTCTTCCTTGGCCCAGCGACAGCCGGGGCCTCCCAAGTCGACGCCGTACTCGATCGTCATCCCGCTGGTGTCGACGATTCGCACGGTCAGGACGATGACAGCCGCGCGCGTGTCCTCGGGAATCTCGAGCGACCCGGCGTCGGCGGGCGTGGTGGTACGGGCCCACATGGTGCTGAAACGCTTCGAGACCGGGCGCCCAGTGTGCCGCGTAATCACGTCGATCGAAGTGCCGCCGCTCAGCCTCTTGCCCATGACCAGCTCTGGCAGCTCTTCGGCGAAGACCGCGGGGATCCAAGAGGTCGAGTGTGAAATGACAGCGTTGGTGTGCTCGTCGCGATAGACCCGGGTGCGCCGTAGCACCGGCTCGCCAGCGGTCACCCCCAGGGCCTCGGCGACATCATCAGGCGCGGCGACGACGCCGGCCATGTGGGAGTCGGACCGCTCCCCGGCACGCCAGGAGGAACCGGTGAGCTTGCTGCGTTCCTCGCGCTCGGCGCCGGTGGAGAGGGAGACCCGTGCTCGCACGACAGTCCCGTGGCCGCGAGACGAGGCGACCAGCCCATCAGCCTCCAGGGCCTTGTACGCCGCGTGGACCGTCGTTTTGGAGCCCTTCCCCTCCCGAGCCAGGTCCTCGATCTTGGGCAGGCGATCGCCAGGCGCGTACTCGCCGCTGTTGATCTTCGCGGCGATCTCGTCGGCGAGTTCTCTCCACTTGGACGGCATGTCCGGCGCTCCTCCGTCTTGGCGCCACCAGTCAATCACAGTCCCGGGACTGATTTACAGAGGCCTACTTTCCCAGGATTGCAGTCGCTGGCGCCGTTGACACCCGCTCGCAATCCTGGGAATGTCATCCCATCGAAACACCACGTAATGGCAACTCACGAAGCGTGACGGCACAGCCATGTCCAAGCGGCTGTGAAGGCGCATGCCTGCACCCGAATACGGGTGTGGCCCCGGTGGGCAAACACCGAGGCCACTGAGCAGGGCCGATCGACCTGTGAAGAGGAGCACCGACCATGCTCGATGTCGACGGTACCCCGGGGGACCGTGACCGACTGTCTCTGCTGTACGTCATCTACAACGCCAGGCTGGTCCGCCACCTGCGGGCCCGACTGGGGCGCCGGTGGGAGTCCGCCGAGGACATCGCCCAGGCGACCTGGGTGCTGGTCACCGAGCGCCTCGCGAAGTGCGGCATCGCCGACGACGAGGCCTTCGGCTGGATCGCCGAACTGGCCCGCGCCGCGACGCTGGCCCACATGCGGGGCACCCGCCGCGAAACCACCACCGACTTCACCAGCCTGGCCGCCGGCCTCTTGCTCCCGACCGTCCCCTCCGCTGAGGACGAGGCGCTTGCCAACACCGTGGTGCTCGCGATGCTGGGTCAGGAGCCCACGCCGCTGGAGGTCGCGGCATGACGGTCACAGAGCTGCGCCCCGAGGGCGGCGGCACCTACACCGAGGGCCTGGCCGCCGCCGAGATGGCGTCCGCCGAGGCCGAGGCCATGCGGATCAAGAACGAGTCCGACCGGCGCCGCGCGAAGCTCGCGGACGAGAAGGCCGCCGCGAAGGCCCAGGCCGACATCGAGACCTCGTTGGCCGACGCGGCCGACGAACGTCGGCGCCGGGACGAGGCCCGCCGGGAGGCAGCCGCCCGCAAGGCCAAGGCCGAGAAGTCCGCCGAGCAGTGGCGCAGGGCGGCGAAGACCATTGCGATCGTCTGCGTCATCGTCAGTCTCCCGCTCCAGATCATGGCGTTCTGGGACCCGACCGCCTGGTTCCTTGTCGCCGCGCCCTTCGTCCTGGAGGGAGTGGCCTGGGCCCTCCTCAAAGGAGCCGAAGCCGCCGTCGACGACGGCCGCCCGTCCTGGCACTACCGCCTCGGCGCACTCGCCCAGGCCTCCATCGCCGCCTGGATCAACTTCGACCACGGCTCCGCAGCCTTCGGCATCGCGACCGGCCTCGGCGGCGCGCTCTGCTCCCTGATCGGCCCCGCGATCTGGGATCTCCACGAGAACGGCCGGATCGCCAAGAGGGAGGGCCGCAAGACGTGGAGCCAGCGCTGGACTGAGCGCCGCGAAGCCCGCGCCGAGCAGGTCAGGACGAAGAAGCTCATCGCCGCGCGGATCGAGCAGGACGAGACCGTTTGGGAGCGTGCGGTCTACCTTGCCGCCGCCCTTGGAGAGCTGACGCCCAGTGACCGCACCTACCGCCGCGCCTGGGACGAGATCCATGGCACCGACCCGGGCCAGACCGCCGAAATCATCGCCGCCCGCCGCGCTGCCCGCAGGGCCGTACGCATCGCCTCGAACGGCCCGCTGAAAGACGAGAACACGCAGCTCGATTCCCAAATGGACCCCGACGACGAACGGCCTTCCAAGGCCCCGAAGAAGTCCGGCGAGGACGGCCGGAAGAACAACAGCGGCACCCCTCCGCGCCGGGTCCCCGGCGAGGTCAAGTACAGCGCCGCCGCGCGCACCGAGATGAGCAACGAAGGCCGGCGCCGCGCCGCCTCGAAGACCGACGCCTGACCCCGCGTACCGAACCTCGAAGGAGCTCTGCCATGTCTCGCATCATCCGCACCCTCGCCGTCTCCGGTGCCGCGGCCGCCGCGATCCTCGCCGCCGCCCCCGTCGCTTCCGCCGAAACCCCCGAGCAGCAGGCCACCGTCGTCCAGGCCGCCGTGGACAAGGCGGTCGGCGCCCCGGTCACTCTCCCCTCCGGGAAGATCATGTCGGTCCGCGGACTCGACTCCGCCGCCTACCGGGCCGAGTCCGCCCACCACCAGGCCGTCATCACCCTCGCCGACGGTGGTGGAACCGGTGCCCCGATCCAGGGGCCCAGCGCCCAGCTCGGCAATCAGCAGCAGATCCAGACCCAGGCCGGCACCAGCGGAGCCGCCATCGGCACCGGCGCGTTCGTCGCCGCGATCCTCGGCATCGTCCTGTTCTTCGGAATCAAGAACAACAAGGTGACCAAGGGCTGGGCGATCACCTGCGGCGCCCTCGGGGTCACTCTCGGCGGCACCTTCATCGGCCCGCTCGTCAACCAGCTCGGCGCCACCGGCGCCACTGCCATCGGCTCCATCTTCAACAGCCTGTAGCCCCTGCACGGCACCGACCAGCAGCGATGCGCCTCGCACCCGTGCGAGAAGTCGCACGGGTGCGAGGCGTAGCCCCCGTAGCACCACCGCTTTGGAGGAGCACCGCATGGCCATCGAGATCCATCCCGAGGACATCCCCGACGCCGAGGTCATCGACGTCGAAGAGGTCTCCCGCCGCGAGCAGATGAAGAACGCGGCGAAGGCCCGCGCCCAGCAGGCCGGCACCGCGCTCGGCGAGCAGCGCGTCCGGGTCTTCGCCCGGATCAGCGCCTGGTACGCCACCGCCGACGTCACCGACGAGGACCTGGCCCGGGAGATCGAGCGCAAGCGCCGGTCGCAGACCAAGCACGGCGAGGTCGAGCTGGGCGCCCGGGTCAAAGGCCTCAAGCTCCAGCTCCGCCACGCCGACCCGGAGATGTCCGGTGCCCTCGCGTTCGAGCTGGCCGGAGCCGAAGCCCAGCTCCAGGCACTGAAGGAGACGGACGCCGACCATTACAAGATCGGCGGCCGGGACCTTGGCCGGGCCCGCTGGAGCAAGAAGGCGGGCCGTCTGGCGCTGAGCCTCGGTGGCGCGTACGGGTACGTCAACGGCGTCGCCGTCGAGCCGCTGCTGGCGCTGGCCTCACTCGGCGCCGCTCCGTTCGCCTGGTGGTACCTGTCCCGGCCCGCCGAGAACCAGCAGCCGAAGGCGGGAGTCGCCCCGTCCATCCCCGGCCAGGCTGTACCCGTTCAGAGCGTCGGCCCGGACGGGACCCCGGTCCCCGTGCCTGTGCAGGAGGCCGGCCTGGACGGGCCCCCCGTCCCGGTGCCCGCTCCGGCCCGGCAGTTCGTACCCGACACCCTCGCGTCGCTGGGCCGCGTCTCCCTCGTCAAGCCCGAGTCCGCCCGGGTCCAGGGGGAGGGCGACCTGGTCACGGCACTGGTCAAAGCGGGGATCATCTCGGAGGCGCAGAGGGACCAGACGCACCTGGCCGGAGTCATCCAGCCGTCCGGGCCGGGCTGGACCGCGACCATCGAACTGCCCCGGGGCATGCCCGCCTCGAACGCGATCGGGAAGCTGGAGGAGCTCGCTTCCGCGATGCGGATCAAGCGCTCCCGGATCGAGATCCGCCCGGACAACTCCGCCGACGGCCACGACGGTCGCCTCGTGCTCTGGGTCGCCGACCAGGACAACCCCTACGGCAGCGGCAAGACCGACAGCGAACTCATCGCCGCGAAGCGCTGGGACTTCTGGAAGGACGGAATCCCGCTCGGCCCGGACGCCCGCAACAACCGCCACACCCTCGATCTGATCTGGTCCTCGATCATGATCGGCGGCCTGATGGGCTACGGAAAGAGCTACCTCGCCCGCCTCGTCGCGGCCGCGGCCGCGCTCGACCCGACCGTCCGCATCATCGTCATCACCGGCAAGACCGGCCCGGACTGGGCCCCGCTCAAGAACGTCGCGCACCAGTGGATCGCCGGGGCCTCCCCGGACATCATTCGCAAGGTCCTGCGGGTAATGGACCAGACGATCAGCGAGATGCAGGAGCGGGGCACCGAGCTGGACCGTCTGTACGAGGTCAGCCCGGAGAAGGTCCCCGAGGGCAAGGTCACCCCCGAGCTCGCGGCCAACGGCATGGGCCCGGTCCTCCTGGTCGTCGACGAGCTGCAGGAACTCCTGGACGGCGCCGCCCTGGTCCAGGTCGCCATCGACGAGGAGACCACCCCCGAGGGCGGCCGGCCCAAGACGAAGAACGCCCGCGACATCCTGGTCGACAGCTTCGCCCGGTACGTACGCGTCACCCGCTTCGTGCTCGGCATGGGCGTCTTCATCACCCAGCGCCCCAGCTCGGACAGCGTCCCGACCAAGCTCCGCGACGTCTGCGCCAAGCGGGGATCCTTCCGGGTCAAGGGTCAGAACAGCGCCAAGATGGTCCTCGGCGACGACCCGGTCAACCAGGGCGCCGCTCCCCACCTCCTCGGCGAGGACTCCAAGGGCGTCGTTGTCCTGGAGCTCGGCGACGAGGCCGGCCACATCACCATCAAGGCCGACGTCATCGACCTGCCCGCCTTCAAGGACATCTGCTTGCGCGGCCGCGATCTCCGCCTCGCCGCCGGGACCCTGACCGGCGACGCGCTGGAGTACGGCAAGGTCGACCAGGCCGCCGCCGCGACCTCCGCCCTCCTCGCTGACTGCATCGCCGCGCTGGACGCCAACGGCGTGGACCGGGCCCGAACCGAGACCCTCCTCGGCTTCCTCGCCGCCTACAAGCCGGGCGTGTACGGCGAGCTGACCGGCCCCCAGCTCCAGGCCCGCCTGCGCGAGGCCGGTGCCGGAGGCACCCGCAAGCTCGGCGCCTGCGAGGGGCTGGCCAACCCCAACGGCTACACCCGCGACCAGCTCACCGAAGCCAGCAAATAAGGGCAACCCACCCGGTCACAGGCCCGGTCCACCCCCGGTCGCTGCCCGATATCAACCAGTCTGACCCGTGGTCGCGAGCGCCCGAAACCGGTCGGCCGACCACCCTGACCACCTCCGCGACCGTACGCCAAACCGGCGCAAACCTGGACAGCGACCGGGGGGTGACCACCCCCCGAACCACCCCGCAAATCCACCCAAAAACACGGGAGTCTCGTCATGGCCCGCTACACCAGCGCCTACCTCGGCCAGATCGTCGCCGACTACCAGGCCAACGTGGAGCCGCTCCTCCTGAGCGAGGGGGCGACCACTCCAGTTGCTCAGAAGGCCGGCCACGCGTTCTGCGGCCGCTGGCCCCAGCCCGCGATCAAGGCAGCCCTGGACGCCCTCAAGACCGTCTACGCGGTCCGAGAAGGCAACCCGGCCGCCATCGCCGCGGCCATCGCGAACCTCGGCCGCTGACCCACCCCAACCGCAGGGCGCCCTGCACGCCTGGACAGCCCAGGGCGCCCCACTCCACCCGCAAGGGAGAACCCCATGAGCAAGGTCTGGCGCAACACCCCCCGCGACATCAGGGACTTCGAGCGCTGGCTCAGCAAGGGAAAGACGGTCTACGCGGTCAACGAGCACTCCCTCGCCATCGCCGGACAGTTCGAGCAGTTCACCTACAGCGCGCACACCTGCACCGGCCGCCACCCGATCTTCGGCAACTGGATGTTCAACACCGTCTCCGCCAAGTACCTCCTGTGCGGCAGCGCGAACGGTCGGGTGTACGAGACCCCGCCGCCCGGGCTGCGCGACCTGGCCGGTCCCGAGCCGGACTGCCGCACCGAGGGCAGCAACGGCTACCGCGGCCTGGGCCCCGGCCAGATCTTCAGGGGACGCCTCGACCTCGACGAGATCGAGCGGTTCGAGGGTCACGCGCAGGACGCCGAGGACGAGTACCAGAAGGAGAAGGCCAAGCGGGGCAAGTGGTTCTGACCGACCAGCAGTAGCCCGCACGCAAAACGGGGGTGCTCCCCACGCCTGGACAGCCCGGGAGCACCCCCACCCCAACCGCGAGCAAGCCCACGGAGGAACCCCCAGATGAGCACGCGCACGCTCCCCTCGGCAACCCCACACCTGGACGACCTGGACGTCACTGCCGACGTCCTGGTCGGCGAGATCGAGCGGTACCTCGCCGCCCGCGTCCGCACCGCCCACCCGCTCGTCACCAAGACCACCGCCGAACTCGTCGCCGAAGCCCTTGGTGAACTCGCCGCCTCCCCGGCCCCCGTCGCCGCACCCGCGCCGCAGGTGCGCCCGCCGGCCGCGATCCTGCGCCACCTGCCCGACTGGTGTCTGTCCCTCCCGGTCGTCCGGGCCTGGCACGGAGGAGGCCGCTACATCAGCGCCGCCGAATCCCTGGAACTGACCGCCCTGGTCATCGAGGCATTCGGCTGGGCCCGAGGCTCCCAGCGCGACCAGCAGGGCGGCCGGTGCATCTTCGGCGCCCAGTACGCCCTTCACCGCCTCGGATACGGCGACGTCCACACGATGCGCCTTGCCTCCGGCTACCTGCAGAACACCCTCGGCGCCGAAGCCGGGTCGTACCAGGTGTGGAACTCCCACCCGGACAGGACCCGCGAGCAGGTCCTCGCTCTGGTCCGTGCCGCGGCCGCCAACGCCCGCAGGGACGGCCAGTGACCGCCTACGAGCACCGCCGCGCGCCGGCGCCCAGCCGCTGCATCGCCGCCCACCCTGAGGACCCGACCAACTGTGCAGGGCCCCGCGACGCCGTGATCGTCCTCGACAGCCACGGAGGCGAGGCCGCCGGATGCGAGCACCACGCTGCTCGGCTCCTGGCCTCCCTCGACGGCGCCCGTGTTGAGCCCGGCAGCGTTCCCGGCGCCGCCACGCGCGCCTTCCAGGCCGCCGACTCGATCCGTCCGTTCTGTTGGTTCACGAACGCCCTGCGGACCGAGTCCAGCCAGCTCAGCCGTGCCGAGGACCGCATTGCCCGGAACCACCGTCACTGACCGGGCGAGCAGATGAGCGCCGGGGTTTCTGCACTTTCTGCACCGCCCTACGCGCGCGGGCGCGAACGCTGCTCCACCAGCGCCCACCCACGTCTGTCTCACTCCAGCCCGCAGGTGTAACAAATTCTCCGAAAAAACGTACTAGAGGTGGAGGGACTCACCGCGAGACCCGGGCTCAGGCTTCTGACCTGCGAAAAGGAACATCGGTGGAACTCATGAGACCGTCCCACGCGCGCGCGGTCGCGCGAGGTGTAACGAATCCGGGTCTCACTCCGTCCATAGCGACGCGAAGGGAGAACACCTGAACCACCACGAAACCCTCGGGGACGACTAGCTCCCCCTGCACCTGCGACTAGCCATGGCTAGGGCGGGCCGTCTCTCGGCAAAGAATCCGGCCCGCCCCGCTCCTCCATCCCACTTCCACGAGACCGGAGGTCTCTCAAGCATGCCCCTGTCCTTGTTCTGGTCCAAGGCGCTGCACCGCGCCCTGGCCGCCGCCGACCACGGCCTGCCCGTGTTCCCACTGGCGCCCAACAAGCTCCCCGCCCTGCGTAGCCCCCACCCTGGCGAGCTGTGCCGGGGCGAATGCGGACTTCTGGGCCACGGCGTCCACGACGCCAGCTCCGACCCCATCCGGGTCCATCACCTCTTCAAGTCGGCTCCCCGCGCCACGGGGTACGGGATCGCATGCGGTGTTCCCCAGAGGTGGCTGGTCGGTGTGGACCTCGACCGCAAGAACGGTGTCGACGGAGTCGCCGCGCTCGACGCTCTGGCCGTCCGGCACAGCTTCACCCTGACGCCCACGATCACCGTCTTGACGCCCAGCGGCGGGCTCCACAGGTACTACGCGACTCCCGCCGGCACGCTCGTGCCGAACTCGGCGAGCCGAGTCGCTCCGGGCATCGACATCCGAGGTGCCGGCGGGTACCTCGTCGGCCCCGGGTCCTGGACCCGCAAGGGCGTTTACGAGGCCATCAGCGAGCCGCACGCCGACATCGCGGCCGTACCGGCCGCGCTCCTCCACCTGGCGACCGCTGAGGAGCGCAAGGCGCCCCGCCCGGTTACCGTCCCAATGCCCCGGGACAGTGCGGACCGAGGGGACGCGCTGGTGCGATTCGTCCTCGAGGCCCCAGAGGGCGAGCTGAACAACCGGTTGTTCTGGGCTGCTTGTCGCGCCTTCGAGCAGTACCAGGGCAACGAAGGGATCGCAGCCGAGCTGCTCAGGGCAGCGTGCGCCAAAGGCCACCCCGAACGGGGAGCTTCCCGCACCATCGACAGCGCCAAGACTCGTGCCGGACGGAGTGCCCGGTGAGCGCCAAGGAAGGTAAGGGGCCCTCGCAGGCCTCGCAGCTCGTCGCCCTCGCTCGGGAGCGCTACGACCTGGTGACCTCCGAGGACGGCCGCCCGTACGGGGTCAGGAAGCACGGCCCGAACCTTGCCATGCCGCTCCGCGGGAAGGCTGGGTTGCGCTCACAGATGGCCCGGCTGTTCACCGACATCAACGAGGGAGCGGTGGCCTCCCAGTCAGCACTCGCGGACGCGATGACCGTCCTCGAAGGCATGGCTGCGGCCAACGACCCGGTCCCCGTGATGCTGCGCGTGGCCGGCGACGCCCACCAGGTCGTGGTTGACCTGGGTACGGCAGACGGTCGCTGCGTGGTCGCCACCCCCGAAGGCTGGTCGTTGCGGGACCGCTCCCCGGTGTTGTTCCGCCGCTCCGGGGCGATGGCCGTCATGCCGGAACCCGTGCAGGTTCGGTCCGGCGAGGGCCTGGCCCTGCTGCGCGACCTGGTGAACATGGACGACGAGGCCTTTCACCAGCTGGTCGCGTGGCTGGTCGCCGCCTGGATCCCGCACATCCCCCACCCCGTCCTCACGTTCAAGGGCGAGCAGGGCACTGGCAAGTCGAAGGCCGCGCAGACGATCGTGAACCTGGTCGACCCCTCCCCGGCTGCCAAGAGGAGCCAGCCGCGGGACGTGAAGGTGTGGGCCACGCAGGCCTTCAACTCCTGGGCGTTGTGCCTGGACAACATCAGCACGATCCCACCGTGGCTGTCCGACACCCTCTGCAAGGCCGTTACCGGCGACGGCATCGTCGACCGGGCCCTCTACACGGATGACGACGTCGTGGTCCTCACCTTCCGGCGCGTGCTCGCGATGACGACCATCGACGCCGGCGCGCTGGCCGGCGACCTCGCCGAACGGCTCCTCGTGCTGGACCTCCAGCTGATCGATGAGAACCGGCGCCGTACCGAGGAGGAACTCGACGACGCATTCAGCGAAGCGCGCCCGGCAATCCTCGCCGCACTCTTCGACCTGCTCTCGGCGGTGCTGCGGGAGCTGCCGAGCGTACGGCTCGAACGAATGCCCCGCATGGCCGACTTCGCCCGGGTCCTCGCCGCCGTCGACCAGATCAACGGGTGGGGCACCCTCGCGTCGTACACCACGTCCTCTGCCGAAGTCGCTGCCGATGCCCTTGAGGGAGACCCCTTCGGCAGCGCGGTCGTCTCGCTCGTCGAGGCCGACGGTTCCTGGTCGGGAACCGCGGGGATGCTGCTGGAGCACCTGCCCCACCCGGACACCGTCCACGCGAAGTGGCCCAAGGACGCCACCCGCGCCGGCGGACAGCTCAAGCGTCTCGCACCGATCCTGCGCTCGGTCGGCATCACCTTCGACGACTCCAAGCGCACTCCGGACCGGCACCGCCAGCGTCTCTACACGCTGACCGCGACCCCGGACACCAGAGATGCCCGGATTACAGCGTCCGCAGCGTCCACAGTGTCCGCAATCCGCCCTGACCTGGGCTTTCCAACGGACGCTAGCCGACCCGCCAGCGTCCGCTCAATGTCCGGTCAGCGTCCTCAAGCCGCCGTTGCGGACGCTGGACCGGACGCTGGCTCCACCTCAGCGTCCGCATCCGGCACGTCCTCTGACCTGCGCGAACAGAGGTCACCGGACGCTGCGGACACTGCGGACGCTGGAAAACACGCAATCTCTTGTCCCCACCGCCTCTGCGTGACGTGTCAGGAGCCCATGGACCCCGCCTCCGGACCTGAGGTCACCACCCACCCCTGCTGCTGAGACCGCCGAAGGAGTTCGCGTGAGCATCACCCTGCCCGAGCGCTACCTCACCCCGGACGACATCGCGGCTCTCTTCGGAGTGCCTGTGGAGACCGTCTACCAGTGGCGCAAGAAGCGCACAGGCCCTCCGGGATTCCGGGTCGGCAAGCACCTGCGCTACTGCCCCGACACCGTGCACAGCTGGATCACCGCACAGATGCAGGCAGACATCAGCCAGGCCGTCTGAGACGCCACCACACCAAGGGAGGGCGGGTCTACGGAACCCGCCCTCCCGATTCCTCACAGAAAGGCCATTACGTGGCTGGCCACATCCAAGACCGCTGGTACAAGACCGAGCCTGGTCCTGCCGGAAAGCCCGTCCGGGTCAAGACCGACCGCTACGGCACCGGCCTTCGCTACCGCGCCCGGTACATCGGGCCCGACGGCACCGAGAAGAGCAAGTCGTTCCGGGACCGAGAGAAGCGTCTCGCCGAGCAGTGGCTCGCCAACATCGAGGCGGACATGTCCCGGGGTGCCTACGTCGACCCGGCCGCCGGCCGGACCACCTTCCGCCAGTACGGCGAGAAGTGGATCGCAGCACAGACCACCGACATGACCACCCGCACCACCGTGGAGGTACAGCTCCGGCTCCACGCGTTCCCGCACATCGGCACCCGGCCCCTGGGCTCGTTCAAGCCCGAGCACATTCGGGAGTGGCTCGGCGTGCTGGAGAACCTGCTCCCCAGGTCGTCCTACCGGCGCGTCATCTTCAACACCGTGTCGGCCGTGCTGACCGCGGCCGTGGAAGACGGGCACCTGGTCAAGAATCCGTGCCGGGCGACTTCGGTCCGCGCTTCCCTGGCCGCGACGCCCCGTGTACGTCCGTGGACCGCTGAGCGCGTCTTCGCCGTGCGGTCCGCGCTCCCCGCGCGGTACCGGGCGATGGCCGATGTCGGCGGCGGCTGCGGCCTGCGGCAGGGCGAGATCTTCGGGCTGGCCGTGGGCGCGGTGAACGGCGAGACAGGGTGGGTCCACGTGGACTGCCAGGTGAAGGTGGTCAATGGGCACCTCGTGTTCTCACCGCCCAAGCGCGGCAAGGAGCGGGACGTACCGCTTCCCGACAGCGTGGCCCATGTGCTCAAGCAGCACAGCGAGGAGTTCCCGCCCGTCGACGTGACGCTCCCCTGGCTCCGGCCGGATGGGCCGCTCGTCACGAAGCGGCTCCTGTTCTCGCTCGCCGGCGGCGGGGCCGTGCGGCGGACGGACTTCAACACCCGCGTGTGGAAGCCCGCCCTCGTCGCGGCTGGGGTGCTGGAGGAGCCGAAGCCCGGGGAGCGGCACCAGGCCGCGCGTGAGCACGGGATGCACGCGCTGCGGCACTTCTACGCCTCGGTGCTCCTGGACGCCGGGGAGAACGTCAAGGCACTCAGTACGTACCTCGGGCACGGCGACCCCGGCTTCACCCTCCGTACCTACACGCACCTCATGCCGAGCAGCGAGGGCCGGACCCGGAAGGCCGTGGACGGGGTCTACAAGGCCTCGGGTTCCGCGTCGGACGGCCCACAGACGGCCCAGGGCCGGTGAGACGACTCCGGGCCGGTGGTCGATGACCACCGGCCCGGAGTGTCGTGCAGCCCTCTGTAGGGCTCTGACCTTGCCTTACAGCACCGGGAGGTTCTTGCGGAGTTCGAAGGCGGTGACCTCCGAGCGGTATTCCTCCCATTCCTGCTTCTTGTTGCGCAGGAAGAAGTCGAAGACGTGCTCGCCGAGGGTTTCCGCGACCAGTTCGCTGCGCTCCATCAGGGCGATGGCCTCGCCGAGGTTCTGCGGGAGGGGTTCGATGCCCATGGCCCGGCGTTCGGCGTCGGAGAGGGCCCAGACGTCGTCGTCGGCGCCCGCCGGGAGTTCGTAGCCCTCCTCGATGCCCTTGAGGCCGGCCGCGAGGAGGACGGCGTAGGTGAGGTACGGGTTGGCGCCCGAGTCGATCGAGCGGACCTCGACCCGGGAGGAGCCGGTCTTGCCCGGCTTGTACATCGGGACGCGGATCAGCGCCGAGCGGTTGTTGTGGCCCCAGCAGATGTACGAGGGGGCCTCGCCGCCCGCCCCGGCGCTGCGGGAGGAGCCGCCCCAGATGCGCTTGTACGAGTTGACCCACTGGTTGGTGACCGCCGCCGTCTCGGCGGCGTGCTTCAGCAGCCCCGCGATGAAGGAGCGGCCGACCTTGGAGAGCTGGTACTCGGCGCCCGACTCGTAGAAGGCGTTCCGGTCGCCCTCGAAGAGGGAGAGGTGGGTGTGCATGCCCGAACCCGGGTACTCCGAAAAGGGCTTCGGCATGAAGGTGGCCTGCACGCCCTGCTCCAGGGCGACCTGCTTCATCACCAGGCGGAAGGTCATGATGTTGTCGGCCGTGGACAGCGCGTCGGCGTAGCGGAGGTCGATCTCCTGCTGGCCGGGGGCGCCCTCGTGGTGGCTGAACTCGACCGAGATGCCCATCGATTCGAGCATGGTGATCGCCTGGCGGCGGAAGTCCATGCCCACGTTCTGCGGGGTGTGGTCGAAGTACCCGGAGTTGTCCGCCGGGACCGGGCGGGTCCCGTCCAGCGGCTTGTCCTTCAGCAGGAAGAACTCGATCTCCGGGTGGGTGTAGAAGGTGAAGCCCAGGTCGGAGGTCTTGGCCAGGATCCGCTTGAGGACGAAGCGCGGGTCCGCGAAGGACGGGGAGCCGTCCGGCATCAGGATGTCGCAGAACATCCGGGCCGTCCCGGGGGCCTCGGCGCGCCACGGCAGTATCTGGAAGGTGCTCGGGTCCGGCTTGGCGATCATGTCGGACTCGTAGACGCGGGCGAAGCCCTCGATCGCGGAGCCGTCGAAGCCGATGCCCTCGTCGAAGGCCTGCTCCAGCTCCGCGGGTGCGACCGCGACGGACTTGAGGAAGCCCAGTACGTCGGTGAACCACAGGCGCACGAAGCGGATGTCCCGCTCCTCAAGCGTCCGGAGGACGAATTCCTGCTGCTTGTCCATGCCTTCATCCTCGCAGTTCAGACGGCCTGTGCACCAATGCCGCGGGGGCTCGGGCACAGTCGGGCCGCCCCAGTATCACCAACGGTGGTTTCCGCCAGATTACGCACCTGCCGAAGGTCGCGGCACCCCCGCACTGACCTCGGGCCCGTCATGAGCATTACCATCTGCGCCCATGGGGGGCTGGGAGCACACGCGGGGTGGACGCCGAGGGCGTCCCGTGGCGCGCCTCGGCGTCCTCCTGATGGCCTTCGGGGTGCTGGCCGGTGCGCTGCTGCTGTGTGCCCGGCCCGGTGAGGTCCGTACCGCCACCGGTGGGGGCCATGCCGCCACCGGGGTGCCGGGGCACGGGACGCACGTCGTCTGCCTGTCCCCGTACGAGCCGCCGGGCTGCTCCGGCCTCTCGCACGTCGCCCCGGGCGTCCTGCCCGCCCCGCCGCCCGCCGTGGCCGTGGGCCGGACCGGGCCCGCACCCGGCGCCCGTCCCGCCCGCGCCGGGCAGGTCCGGCCGGTGGGGACGCTCGCGCGCGCTCCCGATCTCCACGCCCTCCAAGTGCTGCGGACCTGACGGGTCCGGCGCCGCACGCGCACCGACGGATCCACCTTCCACCCCCCAGCAGAAGGAACCACGGCACATGGCAAGCAGGACCGGCAAGAGCGACCGGAACCACCCGAACGACCCGCACTCCCGCCAGGCCCGGATAGCCGAGATGCGCCGCGCCGACAAGGCGCGCGACCGGCGCAACAAGGCCATCGCGATCACCACCTCGGCTCTCGTCGTCGCCGGGCTCGTCGGCTTCGGCGCGTGGGTGATGATCGACCAGCGGGAGAAGGAGGACGCCAGGAAGGCGGCCCTCAAGGCCCCCGTCAGCGGCGAGCAGACCTGGGACGCCAAGACGCTGGGCCGCAACCACGTCGAGACCCCGGTGAAGTACGAGATGACGCCTCCGGTCGGCGGGGACCACCACCCCCGCTGGGCGAACTGCAACGGCGACGTCTACGCGAACCCGGTGCCCGAGGTGAACGCCGTCCACTCGCTGGAGCACGGCGCGGTCTGGGTGACGTACAGCGAGAAGGCCGGCAAGGCCGACGTGGACAAGCTCGCCGAGACGGTCCGCAAGACCCCGTACACGCTGATGAGCCCGGTCAAGGAGCAGGCAGGCACGATCATGCTCAGCGCCTGGGGCAAGCAGCTGACGGTGGACGAGGCGTCCGACCCGCGGGTGGCGCAGTTCTTCACCAAGTACGTGCAGGGCCCGCAGACCCCCGAGCCGGGCGCGGCCTGCACGAACGGGGTGGCCGACAAGTGAGCCGCACGTACTGGGCGGCGGGCGCGGCGGTCCTGCTCGCGCTGCTGTTCGCGACGGCGGCCACGGTTTCCGCCGCGAGCGGCGGCGACGGCGGTGACGGCGCGGGCACGGCGTCCCGCCCGCCCGGGCTGCACTCCCCGGACGCGGGTTTCGCCCGGGACATGGCCGTCCACCACCAGCAGGCGGTGGAGATGTCCTTCGTCGTACGGGACCGCACCCAGGACGAGGCGGTACGCACCCTCGCGTACGACATCGCCAACACCCAGGCCAACCAGCGGGGCATGCTGCTGGGCTGGCTCGACCTGTGGGGGCTGCCGAAGGTGGTGGCCGGCGAGCCGCCGATGTCCTGGATGGGCACGGGCGGCGAGCACTCGGGGCACGGGGCGCAGGAGGCCGTGCCGGGCGCGCTGATGCCGGGCATGGCCACCAAGGAGGAGCTCGCGCAGCTGGGCACCGCCGGGGGCCGGGACGCGGAGGTGCTCTACCTCCAGCTGATGACCGACCACCACAAGGGGGGCGTCGCGATGGCCGAGGGCTGTGCGCGGCAGTGCGCGACCCCGGCCGAGCGGGACCTGGCCCGGGGCATGGTCGAGGCCCAGCAGTCGGAGCTCACCCTGATGGCGGACATGCTCCGCGGGCGCGGGGCGGCGCCGCGCGGGGCCTGACCGGCGCCACGGTGACGCCAGGGCCTAGGACCCGCGAGCCGCCGTGCGGACCGCCCGGGCCACCTGGTCCGGGCGGTCCAGCATGACGAGGTGCCCGGCGGGCTCGGCGACCTCGAAGCGGGCCCCGAGCCGGTCGGCGAGGGCGGCCTGGCGGGCCAGCCAGCGCCGGGCACCCCGGCCGTCGCTCCCGTCGTGGCCGGCGAGGACGGTGACGGGGGCGGCCAGCGGGTGCGTACGGCGCAGGGCCGGCAGCTCGGCGGCCGCGTCCGGGTAGCCGGCGTTCTCCAGCAGGGCCCCGCGCCAGACCCGGCCGGTGCGGTAGCAGCGGCGTACGAGCTCCCGCGCGGCCGGGTCGGAGCCGCCGGTCCGGGAGGCGCGTACGGTGGCCCGCCGGACCTGCGGGCCCAGGGCGGCGGGCAGTCCGGCGGCGGTCACCGCCCGGCCGAGCGCCCGGGCGGCCCCCGTGCGCAGTGCGGCGGGCAGCACCGCGCGGGGGGCTTCCTCCACGCTGGAGTCCAGGAGGACCAGGGCCGCGGTGCGCTCCGGGTACAGGCGGGCGAAGGCTTCGGCGTGGAAGCCTGCGATGGAGTGCCCGGCGACGGTGACCGGGCCGGGCAGGCCGAGCGCGTCCAGCAGACCGGCGATCCGGCGGGCCTCGCCGGCGGCGCCCGCCGGGGTGCGGGCCGGGCCGCTGAGGCCGTGGCCGGGGCGGTCGAAGCGGACGACGGTGCGGCCCGCGGCGACGAGCAGCGCGGCGACCGCGTCCCAGTCGAACCAGGCCATGGCGAGTCCGGCGCTCAGGACGCACACCGGGCCGCTGCCCTCGACGACCACGTGGAGCGGGACCCCGTCGTCACCCGCACCGTGGACGATGCGGCCGGTGTCCGGGCCCGTCCGCGGGGTCACGTACGGCGCTCCTTGTGGACGGAGTACGCGAGCAGGCCGAGCCAGACCGCCACGAGCAGCACCTGGAGGCGCTGGCCGGCGCCGAGGGCCCAGGTTCCGCGGCCGGCGGTGAACAGGGCGATGGACGTCAGGGTCCAGGCGGTGGCGAGCAGTTCCAGGGCGATGAGGGCGGGGCCGTAGCGGGCGAGGGGGGCGAACCAGTCGTAGCGGCGCGCGGCGACGGTGAGGGCCACCAGGCCGACGAGGGCACCGGCCATGGCGAGGCTGCTGCTGACGGCATGGGCCTGGTGGGTGGCGGGGACCAGTCCGGCGGTCTCCCGGGCGGCGCATTCGGGGTCCACGGTGGGCGTGCAGCTCAGCGGCAGCCAGGCGTCGGCGGCGGTGGCCGCGCCGAAGAGGGCGAGGCCGGCCCAGCCGAGGACGGCCCAGCGGCGACGGGACTCGGCGTAGCGCACCAGGCGGCTCAGGGACGTCAGGCCGCCCGCGAAGACGAGCAGGCCGGCGGTGAAGTCGGTGGCCCGGAACAGGCCGCCGAGCGGCTGGTCCTGGGCGGCGAGTTCGCTGACGTAGGTCTCGATCGGGTTGAGGCCCGTCGAGACGACGACTTCGAGTACCCATGCGGTGTAGGCGGCCGCCCCGAGGCCTATGAGGAGGGCGACCGGCCAGGCGGTGTACGAAGAAGTGCCATTTCTGGACATATTGCGACTAATCCTAAGCGCGCCCGGGGTCGGTCCTCTGGTCGGATCCCCACCCCGGTCAGGGTTCCGGTCATGACGTGCGGAGCCCGGCGAGCCGCTCCGCCGCCGCTGCCGGGCTCCTTCGCCCCGCACGCCCTGGTCCGTCCGACCGGGCCCCACGCCGTGGAAGACGTAGGTGCGACACGCCGCGTTGCCTCCGCGTCCACCTCGGCCCCGGCCAGGCAGGGTGAGACGCACCACGTCCCGGACCGCTCCGGACCGGCCGGGTCCCGCGGTACCGCGCCGCTCGGGGGTGCGGGCCGCGTACCGGCCGGTCCGGCGGCCCGGGCCGGACCGGGCGGCCCCGGGTCCAACGACTCGGCAACGATGCGGCGCCCTGGGGCCCCCGTACGCGGCCGCCCCCGGACCCTCCCGCCGGGTCCGGGCCCTGACGGGGCGGTACCGGGGCGGCGCCGGGGCGTACGGGCCGTGCCGGGCGGCGGGGAAAATGGCGGCCGGGCGCGCGCTGCGGCGTGGCACCCTGTCCGGTGATCACCACTGCCGCGACATAAGGATGCGCCCGCCGGTATGAGCACCCCGCCGAACCCGCCCAGCAACACGCCCGGCCCGTCGACCGAGCCGGCCGGTACGCCCGTACCCGAGGCGGCCTCGATACCGGAGGCGGCCCCGGCGCCCGCGGCCGCGCAGCCCCCGTCGCCGGAGAAGGCGCCCCCGCCCGCCGGAGCCCCATCGCTGGAGAAGGTGCCCACCCCTGCCGCGGCCCCCTCGCCGGCGAAGGGCCCGTCGCTGGAGAAGGCTCCGGCCCCGGCCGACGCCCCTCCCGCCGCGGCCACCCCGGCCGACGCCCCTCCCGCCGCCTCCGCCCCGCAGGCGCCCGCCCCGTCGGGCCCCCCGGCCCCGGCCCCGGCCCCCGCCCCCGCGCCGTCGCCCTTCGCTCCGCTCACCCCGGCCCCCGCCCCGCCGGCCGGCGCCGGATTCGGCGGACCCGGCGGACCCGGTGTCCCCAACAACCCCTGGGCCCAGCCGGGCGCGGGCTTCGGCGGCGTCCCGTACCCGACGTACCCGCAGGCGGCCCCCACCACCAACGGGCTGGCGATCGCCGCACTGGTCCTCGGCATCCTCGGCATCCTCGGCGGCGTCACGCCCTTCCTCTTCTGGGCCGGCGCCCTCCTCGGCCTGACCGGCTTCGGCCTCGGCATCGCCGGTCTCGTCAAGGCCAACAAGGGCGCGCCTCGCAAGGCCATGGCCGTCACCGGCATGGTCCTCGGCTTCCTCAGCCTCGGTGCGATGGCGGGCGGCATCTACTTCACGGCAGCCATCGTGAAGGAGGTGGAGAGGCGGGAGGACGAGGACCTCGCCGAGCTGGACATCGACCCGCCCTACTCCCCGAGCTCGCCGAGCTACCCGGGCTACCCGACGCCGAAGCCGAAGCCCTCGCCCTCCGACATCCCCGGCAAGACCTCCGCGCTCCCCTGGGGCAGCACGTTCACCTACCCGGACGGCGTCGAGATCACCGTGCAGGAGGCCACCGCGTACACCGTGGGGAAGACCGCCTACCCCCAGAACCGCACCGGCCGCGGGGTCAAGGTGACCGTGAAGATCACCAACAGGTCCGACGCCCCGATCGACGTGACCACCGCGCTGCCGCACGCCCGTGACGACAAGGGAACCGAGAGCGAGATGGTCTTCGACGGCTCCCTGCCGAAGCTGTTCAAGGGTTCGGTCCTGCCCGGCGAGTCGGCCACCGGCGGGTTCGTCTTCGACGTCGCCAAGGACTCGAAGAACCTGCACTTCGAGATCTCCCCCGGCATCACGAACGACTACGACGACGCGATCTGGAGCGGCCCGATCGGCTGACCCGACCGGCCGACCCGACCGGCCGACCCCCTCCTCGCGGCCGCTCCCGAGGCGCCCCCGGCGGGGCGCCTCACGGCGTTCCCGGCCCTTCCGCCGTACGGGTTCCAGGACATCGCGTCAGAAAGACGATTAGACTGGGCCCGTGCCTCAACTTCGTCTCGCTCTGAATCAGATCGACTCGCACGTCGGCAGCATCGCCGCCAACGCCGACTCGGTCGTCCACTGGACCCGGCACTCCGCCGAGCAGGGCGCCCACCTGGTGGCGTTCCCGGAGATGATGCTGACCGGGTACCCCGTCGAGGACCTCGCCCTGCGCGAGTCCTTCGTCGAGGCCTCCCGCACGGCGCTGCGCGCACTCGCGCGGCGGCTGGCGGACGAGGGCTTCGGCGAACTGCCGGTCGTCGTCGGTTACCTCGACCGCTCCGAGCGGGCCACGCCCCGGCTCGGCCGCCCGGCCGGCTCCCCGGAGAACGCGGCCGCCGTGCTGCACCGCGGGGAGGTCGTCCTGCGGTTCGCCAAGCACCACCTCCCCAACTACGGCGTGTTCGACGAGTTCCGGTACTTCGTGCCGGGCGACACGCAGCCGGTGATCCGGGTGCGCGGCGTCGACGTGGCCCTGGCCATCTGCGAGGACCTCTGGCAGGACGGCGGCCGGGTCCCGGCCACCCGCTCCGCCGGGGCCGGACTGCTGATCTCCGTGAACGCCTCCCCGTACGAGCGCGACAAGGACGACCAACGCCTCGAACTGGTCCGCAAGCGGGCCCAGGAGGCCGGCTGCACCCTCGCCTACCTGGCGATGATGGGCGGCCAGGACGACCTGGTCTTCGACGGGGACTCGATCGTCGTCGGCCGCGACGGCGAAGTCATCGCGCGCGCCCCGCAGTTCTCCGAGGGCTGCGTGCTCGTCGACCTCGACCTGCCGGCCGCCCCCGCCGACGCCCCCGAGGGCGTGGTGGGCGACGGGCTGCGCATCGACCGCGTGATCCTCTCCGAGGAGCCCGTGGAGCCGTACGATCCGGTCGTCCCCGGCGGGTACGCGGACCGCCTCGACGACGACGAGGAGGTCTACGACGCGCTGGTCGTGGGCCTGCGCGCGTACGTCCGCAAGAACGGCTTCCGATCGGTCCTGATCGGGCTCTCCGGCGGCATCGACTCCGCGCTGGTCGCCGCGATCGCCTGCGACGCGGTCGGCGCGCAGAACGTCCACGGCGTCTCGATGCCCTCGAAGTACTCCTCGGAGCACTCCAGGGGCGACGCGGCCGAACTGGCCCGGCGGGCCGGTCTGCACTTCCGGACGGTCTCGATCGAGCCGATGTTCGACGCGTACATGGGGTCGCTGGGCCTCACCGGCCTCGCCGAGGAGAACCTCCAGTCCCGGCTGCGCGGCACCCTGCTGATGGCGCTCTCCAACCAGGAGGGGCACCTGGTGCTGGCCCCGGGCAACAAGTCGGAGCTGGCCGTCGGCTACTCCACCCTGTACGGCGACTCGGTGGGCGCGTACGGCCCGATCAAGGACGTGTACAAGACGGACGTCTTCCGGCTCGCGCGGTACCGCAACCGGGCCGCGGCCGAGCGCGGCGAGACCCCTCCGATCCCGGAGAACTCGATCGCGAAGCCGCCGAGCGCCGAGCTGCGCCCGGGGCAGGTGGACACGGACTCCCTGCCGGACTATCCGGTGCTCGACGCGATCCTGGCCCTGTACGTGGACCGGGACCAGGGCATGGAGGCGATCGTGGCAGCCGGTTTCGACCGGGAGCTGGTCGCCAGGACCCTGCGGATGGTGGACACGGCCGAGTACAAGCGCCGCCAGTACCCGCCGGGCACGAAGATCTCCGCGAAGGGCTTCGGCAAGGACCGCCGGCTGCCCCTCACGAACGGCTGGCGCGAACAGGCCTGACGCGGACGCGCCGCGGGCCGCCCCTCCGGCGGCCCGCGGCGCGTCCTGCAGGCAGAGCGTCCTGCGGGCACCGCGTCCCGCAGCAATGCGTCCCGGAGTGCGGCGGCCTACAGCACGGCGGTGACCCGCGCCGCGACCGGAAGGTGGTCGCTGCCCGTGCGCGGCAGCGTCCAGGAGGCCTCCGGCGTGATCCCGCGGACCATGATCTGGTCGATGCGGGCCATCGGGAACGGGGCCGGCCAGCTGAAGCCGAAGCCGTCGCCCGCCGCACCCTGCGTGGAGCGCATCTGAGACGTGACCTCGGACAGGGCCCGGTCGTTCATGGTGCCGTTGAGGTCGCCGAGCAGGATGACCTTCCTGAGGGGTTCGGCCGCGAGCGCGGCGCCCAGCGCGTCCGCGCTGTTGTCGCGCTGGTTGGCGGTGAACCCGGCGTTGGCCTTGACCCGGACGGAGGGCAGGTGGGCGACGTAGACGCCGATGTCCCCGTAGGGCGTGGCGACGGTGGTGCGCATGGCCCGGGTCCAGCCCATCTTGATGTCCACGGGCTGGCTGGAGGTCAGCGGGTACTTGCTCCACACGCCGACCGTCCCCTCGACCGCGTGGTACTTGTACGTGCCCGACAGTGCCTTCTCGTACGCCGGGAGGGCGCCCGCCTTCAGCTCGGTCAGGGCCAGTACGTCCGCTCCGGACTTCGCGACCGACTCGGCGGTGCCCCGGGGATCGGGGTTGTCGGCGTCGACGTTGTGGGTGGCGACCATGAGGTTGCCGCCGGATCCGGACTTGTCGCTGACCAGTCCGCCGAACAGGTTGACCCAGACGACGGCCGGCAGCAGGACCGCGATCAGCGCGGTCGCGGACTTGCGCAGGACGGCGGCGACCAGCAGCAGCGGGACGGCCACGCCCAGCCAGGGCAGGAAGGTCTCGGTGAGGCTGCCCAGGTTGCCCACGTCGTTGGGCAGCTCGGCGTGGAGGATCATGATCAGGGAGATCAGCAGGGAGAGCGCGGCGAGCACGATCCCGCGCCGCCAGATCCCCCGGTCACCGCGCCGGGCGGCCAGTCGGCGCCGGAGGCGGGATCGGGAGGGCTCGCGCTCCGAGCCGCCGTTCCCCGTCTCCGTCATGTACGCCTGTGCCATGCCACTGCCCTCGCTGCCGTGCTCGCGCTCCGTCCCCGCCCCTTGACCCTAGGCGATGTACGGAGCCTTCCGTGCCGTACGTCACGACCGCCCGTCGCGGTCGTACGTCCGGGAGGACGAACAGCCGTGCGCCACGGGTTCCGGTTGTCACGAAACACGCACATTGGAGTACCCCGGCCCGGCCCACTTCCGCCCCGGGCCGCCCGGATGCCACCATGGGGGGTGAGTCCGGGGACGCCGTGAGGGCGCCTCGAGATGACACAAGGAGCAGTTGCAATGACGCACGCCGTTTCGCCTGCCCGCGAACCCGCCCAGGCGGCCTCCCCCACCCTGTACGGAGGCACGGGCACCCGGCGCATCACCGTCCGCGACCTCACCCTCGCCAAGGAGCGGGGCGAGAAGTGGCCCATGCTCACCGCCTACGACGCGATGACCGCGTCCGTCTTCGACGAGTCCGGCATCCCGGTCATCCTCGTCGGCGACTCGATGGGCAACTGTCACCTCGGCTACGAGACCACCGTCCCCGTGACGATGGACGAGATGACCCTGCTGTCGGCGGCCGTCGTACGGGGCACCAGCAGGGCCCTGATCGTCGGCGACCTGCCGTTCGGCTCCTACCAGGAAGGCGCCGTGCAGGCCTTGCGCAGTGCCACCCGCCTGGTCAAGGAGGCCGGCGTGGGAGCGGTGAAGCTGGAAGGCGGCGAGCGCTCGCTGCACCAGACCGAGCTGATCGTGCAGTCCGGCATCCCCGTCATGTCCCACCTGGGGCTGACCCCGCAGTCCGTCAACGCCATGGGCTACCGGGTCCAGGGCCGCGGGGACGAGGCCGCCCACCAGCTGCTGCGCGACGCGAAGGCGGCGCAGGACGCGGGTGCCTTCGCGGTGGTCCTGGAGCTGGTCCCGGCCGAGCTGGCCGCCGAGGTCACCCGGTCCCTGCACATTCCCACCGTCGGCATCGGCGCCGGCTCGGAGTGCGACGCCCAGGTGCTGGTCTGGACCGACATGATGGGCCTGACCGCCGGGAAGCTGCCCCGGTTCGTGAAGCAGTACGCGAACCTCCGCAAGACCATGGGCGACGCGGCGAAGGCCTTCGCCGAGGACGTCGTCGGCGGAACGTTCCCGCAGGAGGAGCACGCCTTCCACTGATGACGTGGCCCGGCTGCGGCGGCGGGCCGTAGGGCGGATGTCGGTCGGCTGTCGGTGGTTTGTCAGTGGCGGATGGTCCCATGGTGGGCATGACGCGAAACGACAAGAACCCCCACGCCGTAGAGGTACGGGGGCTGGTCAAGCACTACGGCGAGACCAAAGCCCTCGACGGTGTCGACCTGGACGTCCGCGAGGGCACCGTCCTCGGGGTCCTCGGGCCCAACGGCGCGGGCAAGACCACGCTGGTGCGCTGCCTGTCCACCCTGATCGTCCCGGACGCCGGGACGGCGCGGGTCGCGGGCTTCGACGTGGTCCGCCAGCCGCGGCAGCTGCGCCGCACGATAGGCCTCACCGGCCAGTACGCCTCGGTCGACGAGAAGCTCTCCGGCTGGGAGAACCTCTACATGATCGGCCGGCTGCTGGACCTGTCCCGCAAGGACGCCCGCCGCCGCGCGGACGAGATGCTGGAGCGGTTCTCCCTGACGGAGGCGGCGAAGAAGGCCGTCATGAACTACTCCGGGGGCATGCGGCGCCGGCTCGACCTCGCCGCCTCCCTGATCGGCAACCCGGCCGTCCTCTACCTGGACGAGCCGACCACCGGCCTGGACCCCCGTACCCGCAACGAGGTCTGGGACGAGGTGCAGCGGCTGGTCGCCGAGGGGGCCACCGTGCTGCTCACCACCCAGTACATGGAGGAGGCCGAGCAGCTCGCCGGCGAGCTGACGGTCATCGACCGCGGCAAGGTCATCGCCAACGGCAAGGTCGACGAGCTGAAGGCACGGGTCGGCGGCCGCACCCTGAAGATCCGCCCCGTGTCCGCCTCGGACCTGCCGGGCATGGCCCGTTCGCTGGCGGAGGCCGGTCTGGACGGCGTGGCCGGCTCCCAGGCCGTGCCCGACGAGGGCGTCCTGCTGGTCCCGATCCTGAGCGACGAGCAGCTGACCGCGGTGGTCGGCCTGCTGGCCGCCCGCGGGTACGCGATCGCCGACCTCGGCACCTACCTGCCCAGCCTCGACGAGGTGTTCCTGTCCATCACCGGACAGAAGCCCGCCTCCGTCGAGGACTCCGTCCCCACCGAGAAGACCGAGGAGGTCGCGGCATGAGCACCGGAACCACGACGAAGCCCAGCAACACCACCGTCACCGCGGCCTCCCCGGCCGCGCCCGCCGTGCCCTCCGGCGAGGGCCGGATCGGCCTGCGCGCCAACCTGCGGCACATCGGCGCCCTGGTGCGCCGCAACGCCCTGCAGATCAAGCAGGACCCCGAGTCGATGTTCGACGTCCTGTTCATGCCGATCATCTTCACGCTGCTGTTCGTGTTCGTCTTCGGCGGCGCGATCTCCGGCAAGGGCAACCAGGCGGACTACGTCAACTACGTGGTCCCGGGCCTGATGGCCATGATGGGCATGAACATCGCCATGGCGGTGGGCACCGGGGTCAACGACGACTTCAAGAAGGGCGTGATGGACCGCTTCCGGTCCATGCCCATCGCCCGGTCGTCGGTGCTCCTCGCCAAGATTGTCGTCGAGATCGGCCGCATGATGGTCGCCATCACGATCCTGCTCTGCGTGGGCTTCATGCTCGGCCTGTCGATCAAGGGCTCGGTCCTGGACCTGCTCTTCTCCATCGGCCTGTCCGCCGTCTTCGGCGCCTCGCTGATGTGGATCTTCATCCTGCTCGGTCTCACCATGAAGACCGCACAGGCCGTCCAGGGCATGGCGATGCTGGTCCTGATGCCGCTCCAGTTCGGCAGCTCGATCTTCGCCCCGCCGTCCACCATGCCGGGCTGGCTGCAGTCCTTCACGGACTACAACCCGCTGTCCAACCTGGCCGACGCCGCCCGCGCCCTGATCAACGGGACGCCGGTCGGCAACTCGGTGTGGATGACCCTGGCCTGGTCGCTCGCCATCACGGCGGTCACCATGCCGCTCGCCGTCCGCAAGTTCCGTCAGAAGACCTGATCCGGCCGGGGTCGGATCGGTCCGTTCGGATCGCGTCCCGGACGGGCCCCGGACCGGCCCCGGATCAGAACAGGGCGGTGGCCTCCTCCAGGGTGAGGCCGCCGCCCTCGGCGTACGCCGCCTCGTAGGCATCGTCGCCCAGCGCCGCCCGTGCCAGTTTCTCGGCGCGGGCGCTGTCCTCGCGTTCCGTCGTCACGGGGAAGTGCCCCGGCGGCAGGTGGGCCCGGTAGGCGCCGAGCAGCCGGGCCGCGTCGTACTCCCGGCGGGGGCCGCCGAGCGAGGCCAGGGACAGGGCGGCGGTCATCAGGTAGACCGCCGGCATCTGCGGGGCCACCAGCCGCGCCATCGGCTCGTCGACGGACACCATGGCCTGGCGCAGCTGTCCGAGCGCCTCCTCGTACCGGCCCTCCTGGTTGTCCAGCCAGGCCATCGTGCCGAGCAGGAAGCCGTCGAAGACGGCGAACGCACCGAAGGCGAACTCGTCGCGCAGGACCTGGAGCTGTGCGCGGGCCTCGGCGATCCGGCCGGTGCGGCCGAGGATCCCCGCGAGGAACAGCCGGGCGGCGGGCAGCGCCTCGTTGCCGTACCGCTGCACCGTCGCGGTGACCTCGGTGAGGATCCGCTCGGCCTCCTCGAACCGGCCGCTCTCGGTGAGCGTCCCGGACATCCGTACGCGCAGGACCGCCACCTGCGCCTTGGCGCCCAGGCGTTCGGCGTAGGCGATCGCCTCCCGGTAGTCCCGGGCGGCGGGGCCGTACTCACCGCGTTTCTCCCTGGACTCGGCGCGCGCCGACAGCGCCTCGGCGCAGCCCCAGGCGTCGCCGAGTTCACGGAAGAGGGCCAGGGACTCGTCGGCGTCGCGGGCGGCGTCGCCCGCCCAGTCGGCGCGGTTGGCGAGGACGTTGGCGCGGAGCTGGAGCGCGGAGGCCAGCTCCCAGCGGTAGCCCAGCGCGCGGGCGGTGGCGACGGTCTCGTCGACGACCAGCTGGAGCAGCCCCGGATCGCCGGCGATCATGACGGCGTAGATCCACAGGGAGCTGGGGGTGCGGCAGGTCTGCGGGAGTCCCGGCCGGTAGGCGGTGAGCACCCCGTCGACCAGGGCCCGGGCGTCCGGACTGTTCCAGGTCTCGTTGGTCTGGTCCCGGGAGGCCAGCTGGACCAGGTGGACGGCGCGCCAGGCCTCGGTGAGCAGCTCCCCCGAGTAGGGCGGCGGCGAGGCCACGAGCTGCTCGTAGACGGGTTCGGCGGGGGCCACGGGCGGGACGAACGGGTTGGGGCCGAGCGCGGCGGCGGCGGTGGACCAGTGCCGGGACTCGGCGCGCAGGTCGTGCATGTGCCAGTACCAGCCCAGGGAGTGGACGAGGCACAGCACTTCGCCGACGTCCCGGGCGGCGACGGCCCGGCGCAGGGCGGTACGGAGGTTCTCGTACTCGGTGGCGAGCCGGCGGGCGGCGGCCCGCTGGCCGTGGCCGCGGAGCAGGGGCTCGGTGGTGCGGGCGAGTTCGCGGTAATGGACGAGGTGGCGGTGCTCGGCGGCCGCGCGGTCGCCGTCGGCCTCGCCGAGGCGCTCGGCGGCGTACTCGGCGACGGTCTCGAGGAGGCGGTAGCGCATGCCGGAGCCGTCGGGGTCGGGGGCGGCGACCACGAGGGACTTGTCGACGAGGGAGCCGAGGGTGTCGGCGACGTCGTACGAGGCGTCCGCGCACACCTCCTCGGCGGCGGCGAGGTCGCAGCCGCCGGCGAAGACGGACAGGCGGCGCAGCACCCTGCGTTCGGCCTCGTCGAGCAGGTCCCAGGACCAGTCGACGACGGCCCGCAGGGTCTGCTGGCGGGGCAGGACCGTACGGGACCCGCTGGTCAGGAGGCGGAAGCGGTCGTCGAGCCGGTCGGCGATCTGGCGCGGGGTGAGCAGCCGCAGCCGGGCGGCGGCCAGCTCGATGGCGAGCGGCAGGCCGTCGAGGCGGCGGCAGATCTCGGTGGCGGCGGCCGGGTCGTCGGACGGGCTGAACCCGGGCCGGGCGGCGGCCCCGCGGTCCCCGAGGAGCCGGAGCGCGACCGGGTCGGGCAGCGGTTCCACCGGGCGCAGGGACTCCCCCGGCACGCCGAGGGGTTCGCGGCTGGTGGCCAGGATCTGGACGCCGGGGCAGTGCGTGAGGAGCCGGTCGGCGAGCGCGGCGGCCGCGCCGATGACGTGCTCGCAGTTGTCGAGGAGCAGCAGGAGCCGCAGCCGGGCGCAGTGCTCGGTGAGCCGGTCCAGGGGGTCGGACCCGGCGCGGTCGGTCAGGGCCCGCAGCTCCTCGGTGGAGGCGCCGCGCAGCTTGGTCTCGCGGGCGCCGAGCGCGGCGAGCGCGGCCTCGGCGACGTCGTCGGGATCGTCCACGGGAGCGAGTTCGACCAGCCACACCCCGTCCGGCCAGCCGGTTCCGGCGTGCGCCTCGGCGGCCTCCTGGGAGAGCCGGGTCTTGCCGGCCCCGCCGGGCCCGAGCAGGGTGACGAGCCGTGCCCGCGCCAGGTCGGCCCCGATGACCCGGATGTCGTCCTCCCGGCCGACGAAGGTGGTGAGCCGGGCCCTCAGGTTCCCCGGGCCGGGCGGTACGGGCCGGGCCCCGTACCAGTCCCCCGGCGCCGGGGCCGCCTGCGCGCGGCCGGCACCCGCCGCGGGCGGGGTCGGGGGTGCGGTCGGGGGCGCCGCGGCCGCGTAACCGGGCCTGATCGCGCGGGCGTCCCCGGAGCCGGGCGCGGGCGCGGCACCCGGCCCGGGTCCGGACCCGGGCGCCGGCCCGGCAGCCCGGGCGGGACGGGGAGCCTGCGCGGGAGCGGACCCGGAAGCGGGAGCGGACCCGGAAGCAGGGGCGGACCCGGAAGCAGGGGTGGACCCGCGCGCCGTCCCCGACCCCGGGGCGGTCCCGCGCGCCGGCGCGTACCCGGACGCGGGAGCGGTCCCCGGCGCGGGCTCCGGCGGCGGGGACAGCAGCTCGGCGTGCAGGGCGCGCAGGGCCGGGCCGGGATCCGCGCCCAGGCGGTCGGCCAGGTCCCGCCGGACGGTGTCGTAGGCGGCCAGCGCCTCCGCCGGACGCCCGGCGTCACGCAGCGCCCTGATGCGCAGGGCCTGCAGGGGCTCGTCCAACGGCTGGCGCGCGCACAGCGCGGTCAGCTCCGGCAGCGCGCCCTCCGCCCGGCCCAGGGCCAGGGCCGCGGCGAGCCGGCCCCTGCGGGCGTCGTCCCGCACGGCCTCCCAGCGCGCGGACTCCGCGGCCGGGTCGGGGAGGTCGGCGAGGGCGGGGCCGCGCCACAGGGCGAGTGCCTCCTCGTACCGGTCGGCGGCCTCGGCGGGGTCTCCCCCGGCCAGGGCCGCGCCGCCGGCCTGGGCGAGGCGTTCGAAACGGAACAGGTCGACGTCCTCGCGCTCGGCGGCGAGCAGGTAGCCGCCCTCCGCGGAGCGCACGGCCGCCCGCCCCAGGGCCCTGCGCAGCCGGGCGACGAGCGCCTGCAGGGCGGCCACCGCGTCGGTGGGCGGATCCCCGTCCCACACCTCGGCGACGAGCAGGTGCGCGGGGACCGCCCGGCCGGGCCGCAGTGCGAGCGCCGTCAGGAGCGCGCGCAGGCGTGCTCCGCCGACGGCGACGGGACTCCCGTCGTCGCGGACGGCCTGGGTGGTGCCGAGGATCGTGTAACGCACCGGCCCATTGTCCCCGGACCGGGTCCCGGACCCGACCCCATTTATGCCGGGCCGCCGGGATAGGTTTCGCCGCATGGGTCATCAGGGCAGCCGCGGCGAGCGGCGCATCAGTTCGGTATTCCTCGGCATCGTGGCCGTCATGGCGGTCACCGGCTGGGCCGTGTGGACCGGGTACTCGACGAGCACGGGGCTCGCCGTGTTCCTCTTCGTGACCTCGGCCTGGATCGTCTCGCTCTGCCTGCACGAGTACGCGCACGCGCGCACCGCCCTGCACGGCGGCGACATCAGCGTCGGCGCCAAGGGCTACCTGACGCTGAACCCGCTGAAGTACACGCACGCGCTGCTCAGCATCGTCCTGCCGGTGGTCTTCGTGATCCTGGGCGGACTCGGCCTGCCGGGCGGGGCCGTGTACATCGAGCGCGACCGGATCCGGGGCCGCTGGAAGCACAGCCTGGTCTCGGCGGCGGGCCCGCTGACCAACGTCCTCTTCGCCGCCGTCTGCACGGCCCCGTTCTGGCTGGACGCCCTGGACGGGGTGCCGGGCCCGTTCCGCCTGGCCCTCGCGTTCCTGGCGCTGCTCCAGGTGTCGGCGGCGATCCTGAACTTCCTGCCGGTGCCCGGCCTGGACGGCTACGGCGTGATCGAGCCCTGGCTGTCGTACGGGGTCCGCCGCCAGGTGGAGCCGCTGGCGCCGTTCGGCCTGATCGCCGTCTTCGCGCTGCTGTGGATCCCCGGCGTGAACCGCTTCTTCTTCGACGTGGTCTACGGCCTGCTGGGCTCCCTCGGCGTCACCGAGCTGGAGGCCTACTGCGGCCGCGAGCTGTACAGCTTCTGGCGCGGGGACGGCGGCTACTTCTGCGCGGTACCCCAGCCGTAGGCGGGGCCCCGGCGGGTCAGGGGGCCTGGCGGGCGGCGGCCGCCTTGTCGGCCTTCGCCTTGCGCAGGTAGTACCAGGCCATGTTGGACGTGACACCGGCCAGCAGCACCCAGACGATGCCGAGGAAGCTGCCCTCCACGAAGGCGACGGCGGCGGCGGCCAGGGCGAGGACGCAGCAGACGATGGCGAAGACGGCAAGGCGGGGCATGGAAGAAGCTCCTCGGGCACGCTGAACGGGGTGAAGCCCCTCCAGTGTCCCCCATGCCCCGCAGTGCTCCCGTAAGGAACCGCTCCCCGCACGGCAGCACGCTCTTTCCGCCTTCACCTGATCTTTCGTCCGGTCCGGCGCTACGGTTCGCCGGGAGACGCGCCCCGCCTACGCGCGTCAGAACGGCTGCCCGGCCCGCTCGGCCCGTGAGGGACGACGCCGGGCGAGTGGGGGGACGATGCAGGAGATCTCAAAAGGCGCCAACGTCAGCCTGACCGCCCTGAGCGAGGACATCGGTGCGGTCGTCGTCAGCCTCGGCTGGAGCAGCGCCTCCGGAGCCGGCGATGCCGACGTCTCCGTGCTGCTGCTGGACCAGGACGGCAAGATCCGCAGCGAGAACGACTTCTACTTCTACAACCATCCGGCTGCCGCCGACGGGAGCGTGCAGCTCCTGGGCAAGACGCCGACGGACAGTGGCGACGAGGACCGCATCAGCGTGGACCTGACCGCGGTCCCGCAGGACGTCGCCAGGATCGTGGTGGCGGCCAGCCAGTACGGCGGCGCACGGTTCGGCGACCTGGACGACCTGCGGATGACGGTCGCGGACCGGTCGGGCCAGCCGCTCGTCGGGTACTCCATCGACGATGCGGGCGTGGAGACGGCGTTCATCTTCGGCGAGCTGTACCGCAGGGGTGACGACTGGAAGTTCCGTGCCGTCGGGCAGGGGTACGAGACCGGTCTGGCCGGCCTGGCCACCGACTTCGGCATCGCCGTGGTCGAGGAGGCCGACGAGCCCGCCCCGGAGCCGGCGCAGGAGCACGCCGCCGTGGCCGGTCCGGACCCGGCCGCCGCCCCCGTCGCACCCGACACGGCGGCGGCCGGCGGAACGGAGCGGCCGGCCGCCGGAACCCCGGACGCCGGCGACGGCGCCGCGGGAACCGCCGCGACCCCTGCGGTGCCGGCCCAGACACGCGGCCGGGGTACCCGGACGACCAAGAAGAAGATCACCCTTCCCAGGGTGGCCAGGAAGTCCCTCGCCGAGAACGACACCTGGCGCCCGGCCCGGCTGTTCCCCGTACCGTCCCTCAAGAGCGACAGGGAACGCGAAGTACGGGCGACGTCGGTGCTGTTGTCGGTCATGGAACAGGTCCCGGAGCTGGGCCGCCGGCTCACGGCGGCCTTCGGCGCCCCCGCCGGCCGTATGCAGACCTTCGCCGAGGTCTCCCTGCCCCACGGCGACACCCCGAAGCGACCGGACGGCGTGATCCGCGTGGAACGCGCGGGGAAGCTGTGGACGGCGCTCGTGGAGACCAAGACGAACGGCAATCCGCTCAAGGCCGAGCAGGTCCAGCAGTACATGGACATCGCCGCGCGCCGCGGCTACGAGGCCGTGATCACGCTCTCCAACGACGTGGAACTCGAAGGCGCGCCCATGGTGGAAGTCAAGATCGACGGGCGGCGCAAGCACAAGGTCAGCCTGTGGCACCTGCCGTGGGCCGAGGTGGCCCACCAGGCCCAGATGCTGATCCGCCACGAGGGCGTGGGCAACGCCGCGCACGCCTGGCTCCTCCAGGAACTGCTGGAGTACCTCCAGCACGAGAACTCGGGGTGCCACGGTTTCCAGAACATGGGCCCCGCCTGGGTCCCCGTGCGCAAGGGCATCGAGGACGAGATCCTGAGCACCGGCGACCCCCGCGCCGTCGACGTCGTGGAGAGCTGGGAGCGGCTCGTCCGCCAGGTCTGCCTGCGGCTCGGCGGGGAGCTGGGGCAGAAGGTCCTGCCGGTGCAGCGCTCCCGGCGCGGAAGCGATCCGCGGGCGCGCCGCGTCACGGCGGCCGAGGCCCTGTGCCTGCAGGGCAGGCTCTCGGCGGAGCTGCGCATCGACGGGACCAGCGGCGTCATCGCCGTGACCGCCGATCTGCGGACGGGGAAGGTGCGCACCTCCGTCGACGTGCCGGCCCCGGAGGGCTCCTCTCCGCTGGCCACGGTGAAGCGGCTGGTACGGATGCTCGGCGAAGCCCCGGCCGATCTGCACGTGGAGAGCCTGGTGGACGGGGAGAACGGGCCGCGCGGCACCCTGGCGCGGCTGCGGCCCGAGCCGGGCGATCTGCTGCCCGGAAGCGGAGCCCCGGTGAACGGATTCCGGCTGTCCCTGATCAAGGGCATGGGCAGTACCCGCGGCAACGCGGAATCCGGGTTCATCCGCAGCGTCGACGATGCCGTGGACCGCTTCTACCACGGGGTGGTGGCGCACCTGGGCGCCGCTGAGGGGCGGGCCGGGCGGAAGGGGTAGAGGGGGGGTGGTGTCCGGCGGCCGGGCCGTGGGGCCGGGCCGCCGGGCGGGGTGGATCAGACGTCGGTGACGCGCAGGCCCGCGTGGGCCTTGTACCGGCGGTTGGTGGAGATGAGGTTGGCGACCAGGGACTCCACCTGGTGGGCGTTGCGCAGGCGGCCGGCGAAGACTCCGCGCATGCCGGGGATGCGGGCGGCGAGGGCCTGGACGAGGTCCGTGTCCGCGCGGGACTCGCCGAGGACCATCACGTCGGTGTCGATCTCGTCGATCGACTCGTCCTGGAGCAGGACCGCCGAGAGGTGGTGGAAGGCCGCGGTGACGCGGGAGTCGGGGAGCAGGGCCGCGGCCTGCTGGGCCGCGCTGCCCTCCTCGACCTGGAGGGCGTAGGCGCCCTGCTTGTCGAAGCCCAGCGGGTTGACGCAGTCCACGACGAGCTTGCCCGCGAGGTCCTCGCGCAGCGCTTCGAGGGTCTTGGCGTGGCCCTCCCAGGGCACGGCGATGATCACGATATCGCTGCGGCGCGCGCAGTCTGCGTTGTCCGCGCCTTCCACGCCGAGGCCCAGTTCCTCCGCGGCGCCGCGGGCGCGGTCCGCCGCACGGGAGCCGATGATCACCTTCTGGCCGGCCCGGGCGAGCCGGTAGGCCAGGCCGCGGCCCTGGTCGCCGGTGCCGCCGAGGACGCCGACGACGAGGCCGGAGACGTCCGGAAGGTCCCACGGGTCCTTGGCCGGCGCCTTGGTGGCCGGCGGCGTCTGATTGCTGTCTGTGGAGGTCATGGGGGCGAGGGTAACCCCGGGACCGGAAGGTTCGAACGGCCGTCTGCCGGCCCGGGCGCAGCGCGGTGCGGGCAAGCGGCCCCCTTATGTCCCTTCCATGGTGCAGGATGCCGATATGGATGCCGTGAGGGTCGCGCTGCTGCGCGAGGTGCTCGCCGGTACGCAGTGGCCGGGTGCCGCTCGCCGCTTCGCGGGCGCGCTGCGGCGCTCCGTCGTGCCGGCCGGGGGAAATCTGCTGCTGGTGGGGACGGCGCAGTACGAGCCCTGGCACCTGGCGGCGCACCTGGTGGACGAGGCCGCCTGGTCGGGGCGGCCGGAGCTGGCTCCCACCCTGGTGCGCCACCACGTGCGGCCCGGTGAGCCGCCGCACCTGTCGGTGGGGCTGGGCCGGCTGGCGGCGGCCCGGCGCGGGCACACGCTGCTGGTGGTGGCGCCGGAGCGGCCCGGGGAGGGCCTGCTGGAACGGGTCCACGACGCGCGGCGGGCGGGGGCGACCGTCCTGTCCCTGGACGGCGGCGACCCGGAGCTGGGCACGCTGGCGCACGACGCGCTGTCGGTGGCGGACACCGCGGCCGAGCTGGACCTGGACACGGTGCAGCACCTGGTCAGCGCCGCGGCCGGGGAGAACGGCCTGCCGGCGCAGCGCGGGCCGCGCCGGTTCCGGGACCGCCTGGCGCGGCTGGCCGACCAGTTGACCGTGCCGCCGCCCAGCCGCTGGTAGCGGGCACCGTCACGGGGCTGCGCCGTCGCCCTCCTCGCGGGACTTGTCGTTCCACTTGGGGTCGTTCTGCCATTCGAGGTTGCGTTCCTGCGCCGTCTCCATGGCGTGGGAGGCCTCCTCGCGCGACTCGTACGGGCCGAAACGGTCCTTCGCCGGACAGTCGGGGCCTTCCTCGACCTTCTGGTGGACGAGGCAGTAGTACCACTCGCCCGCTTTGCCCACCTGGCGCTTCTTGAACAGGGCCATCGCTGTCAGTCCCCTCTCGATGCCGTCTCTGCCGCCATGCTGCCCCATCCCCGCTGGATACACTCGCTTGCATGTCTGGCCAGTCGCTGCTCGTACCAGGCGAGCTTTCTCCCGCCCGTTCCGTTCCCGGAAACATCCGCCGGCCCGAGTACGTGGGCAAGCCCGCGCCCACTCCCTACACCGGGCCGGAGGTGCAGTCGGCCGAGACCATCGAGGCGATGCGCGTCGCCGGCCGGATCGCCGCCCAGGCGATGGAAGAGGCCGCCAAGCTCATCGCCCCGGGGGTGACCACCGACGAGCTGGACCGGGTCGCCCACGCGTACATGTGCGATCACGGCGCCTACCCGTCGACCCTCGGCTACCGGGGCTTCCCGAAGTCCCTGTGCTCCTCGGTGAACGAGGTGATCTGCCACGGGATCCCCGACTCGACCGTCCTGCGCGACGGCGACATCGTGAACCTCGACGTGACCGCCTACATCGGCGGCGTGCACGGCGACAACAACGCCACGTACCTGTGCGGGGACGTGGACGAGGAGTCGCGGCTGCTGGTGGAGCGCACCCGCGAGGCGCTGAACCGGGCCATCAAGGCCGTCAAGCCGGGCCGCCAGATCAACATCATCGGCCGGGTCATCGAGTCGTACGCGAAGCGTTTCGGCTACGGCGTGGTCCGGGACTTCACCGGGCACGGCATCAATTCCTCCTTCCACTCCGGCCTGATCGTCCCGCACTACGACAGCCCCCACGCGACCACGGTCATCGAGCCCGGGATGACCTTCACCATCGAGCCGATGCTGACCCTGGGCACCCACGAGTACGACATGTGGGCGGACGGCTGGACGGTCGTCACGAAGGACCGCAAGCGCACCGCGCAGTTCGAGCACACGTTGGTGGTGACGGACAGCGGGGCGGAGATCCTGACCCTGCCGTAGCCCGTCCGGGTCAGGGCCGGATTCTTTTACCGACAGAACGTCGGGAACACATTGACTTAGGTATGCCTAAGAAGGAGGATCAGGTGTGGCGGCGGTGCCGCCGCGCCTGTCTCCTCTTCTTCGGAGGTCCGCCTTGGACGCCTTCTCCACGGTCATCCGCGTCGCTTCGCACGAGCAGCACACCGAGGCGGAGACGTCGACCTTCATGAGCGACCTGCTCGGCGGCCGCCTCGGCGTGGACGCCTACACGCGCTACACCGAACAGCTGTGGTTCGTGTACCGGGCCCTGGAGGACGCGGCCGGATCCCTCAAGGACGACCCGGTGGCGGGGCCGTTCATCCGGCCGGAGCTGATGCGCGTCGCCGAGATCGAGCGCGACCTCGAACACCTGCTGGGCCCGTCCTGGCGCGAGACGGTCGCGGCGCTGCCCTCGACCGAGGCCTACGCCGCCCGCGTGGCCGAGTGCGCGGCCCGGTGGCCGGGCGGGTACGTCGCCCACCACTACACCCGCTACCTGGGCGACCTGTCCGGCGGCCAGATCATCCGGGACAAGGCCGAGCGCACCTGGGGCTTCGAGCGCAAGGGCGACGGCGTCCGCTTCTACGTCTTCGCGGACATCTCCAACCCGGCGGCCTTCAAGCGGACGTACCGCGAGCTGCTCGACGCGATCGCCGCGGACGACCTGGAGAAGCAGCGCATCATCGACGAGTGCAAGCGCGCCTTCGACTTCAACGGCGCGGTCTTCCGCGAGCTGGGCGAGCAGTTCCCGCTCAGCGCGTAGCCCTGCGGGGCCGCCCGCACGACACCACGGGAGGGCCGGCCCGGGGCACCGGTCCCGCCTTACGGGGTTTCCCGGCCCGGGCCCGCCGGGGCGAAGCGGACACGGCCGCCCACCTCGACCGTGCCGTCGGGCCCGGGCGCGGTGAGGATCTGCGAGCCCGCGCCCTGGATGATGTTCAGGGCGCGGTTCAGCTGGGCCGTCAGCAGGACCGCCGCCGAACCGGTGGCCTCGTCCTCGGCCACGGCCCCGTCCGGGCGGCGCGGGAAACCGCGGGCCCGTACCCGGCCCGCCGCCTCGTCCTCCCAGGCCCAGGCGTACAGCCAGCCCTCGCCCGGGGGCGGGGCGGGCAGCGCCTCGACCTCGGCGGGACTCGCGTACTGCTCCGTGCGCTTGTCCTCGACCCACTCGGCGCGGACCGTGATCCAGGTGAACTCCCCGTCGTCGCGCGCCCATACGGACCCGGCCGGCGGCCGGAGCTCCTCGATGTCCAGCAGCCAGGCGACCCCGACCAGCGGATGTCCCGCGAAGGACATCCGCGTGCCGGGGGTTCGGATGTCGACGACCCCGCGCTCGGGGTCGTCGACGAACACCGTCTCGCTGTAGCCGAGTTCGGCGGCGAGCCGCTGCCGGGACGCGTCGTCCGGGCAGGTCCGGCCGTCGCGCACGACACCGAGCAGGTTGCCGAACCGGCCGTCACCCGCGCAGAAGACCTTGAGGACGTCTAGATCGTTCACGCGGGAATTGAAGCACGGCTCAGACCGGGCCGTGCGATGCCTGCGCGCGAGGAACACGGCACCGGTGGCGGCGAGGTTCCCCCGACGGAACCGCCGACGGAACCGGCGCCCGAGCCGCCCGCGGGTCCGCCGCCCGCGGGGAGGGTGGCGTCCTTGCCGCGGCCACCGGGAAGGCGAGCGTGCCGAGGGCGTCGCCGGCCCTGTCCATCGAGCCGGTGGCGTGGTTCACGAAAACCGCCGTGCCCTGCGCGGTGAAGGCCGTCGGGACCGCGTCGAGGGCCGGCAGGCGAATTCCGCAGGGAGCGCCGCCCGCGCGTACGCCAGGACCCGCATCAGGGGATCCGTACACCCTCGCCGGACACCCGCACCCGCGGGTCCCCGGCGCGCAGTTCCACGGTCAGCACCCCCGGGCGGCCCAGGTCCTCGCCCTGGTGGAGGGTGAGCACGGCGTCCGCCGGGACCAGGCCCAGCTCGCGGGCGTAGGCGCCGAAGGCGGCCGCCGCGGCCCCCGTGGCCGGGTCCTCGACGACACCGCCGACCGGGAAGGGGTCCCGTACGTGGAACAGCGCCGGGCCCGCCCGGTGCACCAGCTGGACCGTGGTCAGGTCGAGGCGCCGCATCAGCGTCTCCAGCCGGGCGAAGTCGTAGGCGAGGTCCGCGAGCCGGGCCCGCCTGCCCGCGCCGAGCACCAGGTGCCGGGCTCCGGCGTAGGCGATCCGCGGCGGGAACGCCGGGTCCAGGTCCGCCGCCGGCCAGTCCAGCGCGGCCAGCGCCTCTGCGAGGTCGGCGGCGCCGATCTCCTCGACGTGCGGGACGACGCTGGTCAGGGTGGCCCGCAGGCGGCCCTCGACGGCCGTGACGGACACCGGTACGGTCCCGGCCCGCGTCTCGAAGACCAGCTCCCCGGCGCCGGTCCGCTCGGCCAGCGCCACGGCCGCGGCGACGGTGGCGTGGCCGCAGAACGGCACCTCGGCCTTGGGGCTGAAGTACCGCACGGTGAAGCCGCGCCCGGCCTCCGCGACCGCTCCCGCGGGCGGGGCGGCCGCGGTCGGGGCCGTCAGGAAGGCCGTCTCGCTGTAGCCCAGCGCGGCGGCGATCCCCAGCATCGCCCCGTCGTCCAGCCCGGCCGCGTCGAGCACGACACCGGCGGGGTTGCCTCCGTCCGGATCGGCGGAGAAGGCGGCGTAGCGCAGTACCTCGGCAGCGGTCATGCGTTCATGATCGGCGACGCCCCCGCGCCGGAGCAACGGGGCCGGGCGACCGGGTCCGGGATCCGGCTCAGCCGCGGCCGACGTACGGCATGGCCGTCGCCATCACCGTCGCGAACTGCACGTTCGCCTCCAGCGGGAGCTCCGCCATGTGCAGGACCGTGCGCGCCACGTCGGCGGCGTCCATCACCGGCTCGACCGCCAGCCGGCCGTCGGCCTGGAGGATGCCGGTCTGCATCCGCTCGGTCATCTCGGTCGCCGCGTTGCCGATGTCGATCTGGCCGCAGGCGATCCGGTACGGCCGGCCGTCCAGCGACAGGGACTTCGTCAGGCCGGTCATCGCGTGCTTGGTGGCGGTGTAGGCGATGGAGTGGGGGCGCGGCACGTGCGCGGAGATGGAGCCGTTGTTGATGATGCGGCCGCCCTGCGGGTCCTGCTCCTTCATCTGCCGGAAGGCCGCCTGCGCGCACAGGAAGGCACCGGTCAGGTTGACGTCGACGACCGAGCGCCAGGCCTCGTAGGTGATGTCCTCCAGCGGGACCCCGCCCGGCCCGAAGGTGCCCGCGTTGTTGAAGAGCAGGTCCAGGCGCCCGTACCGCTCGCGTACGGCGGCGAAGAGCGCGGCCACGTCCTGCGGGGCGCTCACGTCCGCGGGGACGGCCAGCACGTCCGCGTCCGCTCCGGCCGCCCGGGCCGTCTCCTCCAGGGGCTCGGGGCGGCGGCCCGCCACGGTCACCGCCCAGCCGGCCCCGGCCAGGGCGAGGGCCACGGAGCGGCCGATCCCGGAGCCGGCACCGGTCACCACAGCGGTCTTCTTCACACGTGCGTCCATGGGGCGGCAGGGTACGTCACACCGCGCATCGGGTACCGGACGTTCCGACAGCTGAGAGCATGGGCCGGTCAGGGGTTCGCGAGAAGGACGAGAAGAGTGGAGACCCGCATGCCGGAGAGAGCCCCAGCGACGACCCCCTCGGACGCGTCGTCGCCCGCATCGCCCTCCGCCTCCCCGACGGCCGGGACACCTCGGACAGCCCGGCCGGCCCAGGGTGCGGCCGCGGCTCCCCCGGCGGCGGCCCGCCGCACGGGCCTGCTCGTCATCTTCATGCTGGGCGGGCTCACGGCCCTGCCGCCGCTGTCCATGGACATGTACCTCCCGGCCCTGCCGGAGGTCACCAACGCCCTGAACAGCCCGGCCGCGACCGTCCAGCTCACCCTGACCGCCTGCCTGGCCGGCATGGCCCTGGGCCAGCTCGTGATCGGTCCGATGAGTGACCGGTGGGGCCGGCGCACCCCCCTGCTCGCCGGCATGGTCGTCTACGTCCTCGCCACCGCGATATGCGCCTTCGCCCCGACCGCCGAGCTGCTGATCGCCTTCCGCCTGCTCCAGGGCCTGGCCGGCGCGGCCGCGATCGTCATCGCGCGGGCCGTCGTGCGCGACCTGTACGACGGGGTCGAGATGGCCCGCTTCTTCTCCACCCTGATGCTGGTCTCCGGAACCGCCCCGATCATCGCCCCGCTCATCGGCGGCCAGGTGCTGCGCTTCTCCGACTGGCGGGGCGTCTTCGTCGTCCTGACCGGTGTCGGCGCCCTGCTGACCCTGCTGGTCTGGCGGCGGCTCGACGAGACGCTGCCGCCCGAGCGGCGGCACACCGGCGGGGTGGGCGCGGCGCTGCGCACCATGCGCGGGCTGCTCGGCGACCGCGTCTTCGCCGGGTACACGCTGGCCGGCGGGTTCGCCTTCGCCGCGCTCTTCGCCTACATATCGGCCTCGCCGTTCGTGATCCAGGAGATCTACGGGGCCTCCCCGCAGGCCTTCAGCCTGCTGTTCGGGCTCAACTCCGTCGGCCTGATCGCCGTGGGCCAGGTCAACGGCAAGCTGCTCGTGGGCCGGGTCGGCCTCGACAAGGTCCTGGCCGCCGGGCTCGCGGTCGCGGGGGCCTCCTCGGTGGTCCTGCTGCTGATGTCCACCGGGGTGTTCGGTGAGGTCGGGCTGTTCCCCGTGGCCGCCGCCCTGTTCGTGCTGATGTCCTCGATGGGCGTGATCCTGCCGAACACCAACGCCCAGGCGCTGATGCGCACCCCGCACGCCGCCGGGTCGGCCTCCGCGCTGCTCGGCACGGCCTCCTTCCTGGTCGGTGCCGTCGCCTCGCCGCTGGTCGGCATCGCCGGCGAGGACACGGCCGTGCCGATGGCCGTGGTCCAGCTGGTGTGCGCGGTGCTCGCGGCGGCCTGCTTCCTCGGGATGTGCCGCCCGTGGCGCGACCGGGAGCCGGCGGCTCCGGCCGCGCCGTAAACTTCGCAGGTGAACGCCTCCGCCCCCACCCCCACCTCCGCCGAGACCCTCCGCACCGCGCTGGGCGGACTGCTCGGCGGGATCCCCCCGAAGCAGGCCTCGGCCGCCGTCGAGCGGCTCATCGCCAGCTACCGGGGCCGGACCCCGACCGACGCTCCCGTGCTGCGCGACCGCTCCGACGTGGCGGCGTACGCGGCGTACCGGATGCCGGCCACCTTCGAGGCGGTGCGGTCCGCCCTGGACGGCCTCGCGGAGGCCGCGCCGGGCTGGGTACCGGGCTCGCACGTGGACGTCGGCGGCGGGACCGGCGCGGCGACCTGGGCGGTGGACGCCACCTGGGACGGGCCGCGGCCGACCACGGTGCTGGACTGGGCCGAGCCGGCCCTGGCCCTGGGCAAGGAGCTGGCGGCGGCCTCCACCTCGCCGGCGCTGCGCGGGGCGGACTGGCGGCGGACCGTGATCGGGGCCGGGATGGCGCTCCCCGAAGCCGACCTGGTGACGGTCTCGTACGTGCTGGGAGAGCTGACGGCGCAGGCGCGCACGGCGGTCGTCGCCGAGGCGGCGCGGGCCGGGCAGGCCGTCGTACTGATCGAGCCGGGCACCCCGGAGGGCTACCTCCGCATCCGTGAGGCCCGCGAGCAGCTGATCGCGGCCGGGCTGCGGGTGGCCGCGCCCTGCCCGCACGACGGGGCCTGCCCGATCGAGGTCGGGCAGGACTGGTGCCACTTCTCGGCGCGGGTGAGCCGGTCCTCGCTGCACCGGCAGGTCAAGGGCGGCTCCCTGCCGTACGAGGACGAGAAGTTCAGCTACGTCGCCGCGACACGCTTCCCGGTGGAACCGGCCGCCTCCCGGATCACGCGGAGGCCGCAGATCCGGAAGGGGCTGGTCCTGCTGGAGCTGTGCGGTCCCGAGGCGGAGGGCCTGACCCGGGCCACCGTGACCAAGCGCCACGGTGACCTGTACAAGGCGGCGCGGGACGCCGACTGGGGTCAGGCCTGGCCGCCGGCCGAGTAGTTACGGCCGCAGCTCCTGGGTGCAGCACTTGACGCTGCCGCCGCCCTTGAGCAGTTCTCCCAGGTCCATGGGGACCGGTTCGAACCCGCGGGCGCGCAGCGGTTCCAGCAGCCCGGTCGCGGCCTGCGGCAGCACCACGTGCCGGCCGTCGGAGACCGCGTTGAGCCCGAGGGCCGCCGCGTCCTCGGCGGTGGCGATCAGGGCGTCCGGGAAGAGCCGCCGCAGCACGGCCCGACTGCCCGGTGAGAAGGCCTGCGGGTAGTACATGACCTCGTCGCCGTCGAGGACGCTGAGGGCCGTGTCCAGGTGGTAGTAGCGCGGGTCCACCAGGTCGAGGCCGATGACCGGGCGGCCGAAGAACTCCTGGGCCTCGTCGTGCGAGAGCGGGCTGGAGCGGAAGCCGCGGCCCGCCAGCAGGTAGCTGGCGGTGACGGCGAAGTCTCCCTCGCCCTCGTTGATGTGGGCGGGCTCGTGGATGTCCTGGAAGCCGTGGGAGCGGAACCATTCGAGGTGGAGCTCGGCCTCGGCGGCCCGTTCCGGGTGGGCGAAGCGGGCTCCGAGCACCCGGCCGTCGACGACCAGCGCCCCGTTGGCCGCGAAGACCATGTCGGGCAGTGCGGGATCGGGGACGAGGGTCTCGACGGTGTGACCGAGGGCGCGGTAGCGGTCCCGCAGGTCTTCCCATTGGGCGTGTGCGAGGGGCAGGTCCACCGGTTTCGTGGGGTCCATCCACGGGTTGATGGAGTACGTGACCCTGAAGTGTGCGGGTGGGCACATCAGGTAGCGCCGGGGTGTGGCGTCTCTGCGCAAAGAAGGCTCCTCACGACTTGCACGACGTGCATGGCTTTGCGGCTCATGCCGGTGTGGACAGAATCGTCTCTCCTCCAGGATGACGGCGCAGTGCACTGATGGGGTGGTTTACGGAAGAAGTCGAAGACGATACGTCTCGTTTGATATCTTGGAAGGATGACCAAGTCCCCTGACGCCACCCGCCGCAGCGACCGTTCCCGCCGCGCCATCCTCGACGCGGCGCTCGCCCTCGTCGGGGAGGTCGGCTACAACAAGCTCACCATCGAGGCCATCGCCGCCCGCGCGGGCGTGGGCAAGCAGACCATCTACCGCTGGTGGCCCTCCAAGGCCGCGGTCCTCCTCGACGCCTCGCTGGCGCTCGCCGGGGAGGCGGAGACGGACGGCGGCTGGACCGGCTTCCCCGACACCGGAGACCTCGCGGCCGACCTGAAGCACGTGCTGCGGGCGACCGTCGACGAGTTCAACGACGAGAAGTACGAGGCCCCCGCCCGCGCCCTGACGGCAGCTGGTGCGACCGATCCCGAGCTGGGCGCCCGCTTCACCGAGCAGCTGCTGGAGCCGCAGCTCGCCCTGTACGAGGCACGGCTGCGCACCGCGCGGGAGGCCGGCCAGCTCTCGCCCGACGCCGATCTGCGGGTGACCGTCGAGATGCTGGTCGGACCGCTGACCCACCGCTGGCTGCTGCGGACGGCCCCGCTCACCCACGGCTTCGTGGACGCACTGGTGGACCAGGTGCTCGGCGGAGTGTCGAACGTCACCGGCAGGTAGCCACCGACGGCAAGCCGAGAACATGTGCACTAATTCTATGGTTATGTGGGCCTTGCAGGCCCCCCATGCCCAGCCCCCCGGTTGAGGAGACCGGTCACCCGGGGCGCAGGATGGTGGGACCATGTGAGGGTCTGCCGGGGCAACGGTGAGGTGAGGGGATAGATGGGGTCTGAATCCGGCCGCGTCAAACGCGGCGAGCAGAGCAGGATTTCCCAGTGGCTGCGCCGGCGGCAGAAACCCACCGCCGAAGACCCCGGCCAGGAGCGCGAGGCGCTGCTCCTGGCCGTCGCCGCCGCCGGTCTGCCGCTCGCCCCCGCCGCCCATCCCGCCGGCTACCGATGTTCGTGCGACCGGATCGGCTGTCCGACGCCCGCACGGCATCCCCTCTCCTTCGCCTGGCAGACCCAGTCGACCACCGACCGCGCACAGGTCGAGCGCTGGGCGCGCAACCAGCCCCAGGCCAACTTCATCACGGCCACCGGCATGGTCCACGACGTACTGGACGTCCCGCTGGAAGCCGGACTCGCCGCGCTGGAGCGCCTGCTGGAGGCCGGCATCGAGGTAGGTCCCGTCGCCGAGTCGGGCGGTACGGGCGAACAGGCCCGGATGCTCTTCTTCACCGCCACCCGCGGCACCCCCGAGGACGAGGACGAGTGGTGGCCGTGCGAACTGGACTGCCACCCCGAGACGATGGACGAGCACCCGGGCCTGCGCTGGCACTGCCGCGGCAGCTACGTCCTGGTCCCCCCGGCCGCCCTGCCCGGTGAGCAGGCGGTGACCTGGCGCCGCGGCATGGAACACCCCCTGCCGGACCCCCTCACCCTGCTGGAAACCCTCACCGACGCCTGCGCCCGGTACGCGGGCACCACCGCCCAGACCCCGGCCGCGGTGGCCTGGCCCCTGGGCCGATAGCCCGCCGGGACCCGGCGCCGGGTCCCGGGCGGAGGCCCGGGAAACGGAGGGAGGGGGGCAGCTCCGCGCGGCGGTCCCTCCCCCGCCCCGTACGCCTCAGTGGATCCGGGTGACGACCACGTCGAGGGACCAGGCCTTGCCGGCCTTCGCGGGCGGCTCGGCCTCGACGACGTAGCCCAGGTCCCGCAGGGCCGTGACCAGTTCCGCGGGCCCGGCGGGCACGGCCCCGGCCGACAGCAGGTCGCGGACCATCCGCCCCTTCGTCGCCTTGTTGAAGTGGCTCACCACCGACCGCTTCTCCACCCCGTCGACGACCTGCGCGTGCAGCACCCGCACGGTCGCGGTCCGCCCCGCCACCTCCCCCTTCGGCTTCCACGCCGAGGCGTACGCCGACGAACGCAGGTCCAGCACCAGCCCCTCCCCCGCCGCGCCCGGCATCACCTCGGCCATCGGCCCGCGCCAGTACGCGCCGAGCGCCCCGAGCCCGGGCAGCTTCACGCCCATCGAGCAGCGGTAGGACGGGATCGGGTCGGTGATCCGCACGGCGCCCCACAGGCCCGAGAAGACCAGCAGCGCGTCCTCGGCGAGCTTGCGGGCCGCCGGGGTCAGGTCGGCGAGGCCCAGGGCGTCGTACAGGACACCGGTGTAGATCTCACCCGCCGGACGGGCCGCCGCCGAGCGGAGTTCCACGTTCTTGGCGACCTCGCCCCGCAGCCCCTCGCTCAGGCCCAGCACCTCGCGCGCCGCCGCTTCGTCGCCCGCGCACAGCTCGACCAGCTCCTCCAGGACCGCCGCACGCGCCGCGGCCAGACCGGGCAGGGACAGCGCCTCCGGCTTCAGCGGTGCGCCGGAGCCGCCGGCGGCCTTTCCCTCGGACGGCGGCAGCAGCACGAGCACGGTGGTTCTCCTTCGGTACGACACGGCGCAGGGGATGCGGCCCCCGAGCCAGGGTAGACGGCCCGCCGCCCACCGCTCGCCGTGCCGCCCGGGCCCGCCGCCTCTACGCTCGACCCATGCCACGCCGCCCTATGCACATGACCGGCGCAGACGGGGCTGCCCTGCGGGCGGCGCTGCGCGACCTGCGGACCAGGCTGGGCGTGCCGGACGGGTTCCCGGCGGAGGTGCTCGCCGAGGCCGAGCGGGCCGTCCGGGAGCCGCGCCTGCCCGGCGTCGACGCGACCGGCATCCCCCTGTTCACCGTCGACCCCCCGGGCTCCGTCGACCTCGACCAGGCCATGCACCTCGCCCGACGCCCCGGCGGGGCCGGCTACCGCGTGCACTACGCCATCGCCGACGTCGCCGCCTTCGTCACCCCGGGCGGCCCGCTCGACGCGGAGGCCCACCGCCGGGTCGCCACCCTGTACTTCCCCGACAGGAAGGTCCCGCTGCACCCGGCCGTGCTCTCGGAGGGCGCGGCCAGCCTGCTCCCCGACCAGACCTGCCCCGCGCTGCTGTGGCGCCTCGACCTGGACGCGGACGGCCGGGTGGAGACCGCGGAGGTCCACCGGGCCCTGGTCCGCAGCCGGGCACGACTCGACTACGAAGGCGTCCAGAAGGCCGTCGACACCGGCACGGCCGAGGAGCCGGTGGCCCTGCTGAAGGACGTCGGCCGGCTGCGCGAAGCCCTGGAGCGGGAGCGCGGCGGCATCTCCCTGAACGTGCCCGAGCAGGAGGTCGTCGAGCACGACGGCCGCTACTCCCTGGCGTACCGCGCCCCGCTCCCCGCGGACGGCTGGAACGCGCAGGTCTCCCTGATGACCGGCATGGTCGCCGCCGACCTCATGCTCGCCTCCGGGACCGGCATCCTGCGCACCCTGCCCACCGCCCCCGACGGCGCCGTCGGCCGGCTCCGGCGGACGGCCAGGGCCCTGGGGATCGACTGGCCGCACCACGTCCCGTACGCCGAACTCGTACGCTCCCTCGACCCGCACCGCCCCGCCCACGCCGCCTTCCTCCAGGAGTGCACGGCCCTGCTGCGCGGCGCGGGCTACACCTCCTTCACCGGCGGCGAGACCCCGGACCCGGCGATCCACGCCGCGGTGGCCGCCCCGTACGCGCACTGCACCGCGCCCCTGCGCCGGCTCGTCGACCGGTACACGGGCGAGCTGTGCGTGGCGGCCGTGGCGGGGGCCGAGCCGCCGCGGTGGGCGGTGTCCGCACTGGCGGAGCTGCCGCGCGGGATGGCGGCGGGCACCCGGCTGGCCAACACGGTCGAGCGGGAGTGCGTGGACCTGGTGGAGGCCGCCCTGCTGAAGGACCGCGTCGGGGAGACCTTCGAGGGCACGGTGATCGACGTGAAGGAGCGGGAGCCGCTGGTGGGGACGGTCCACCTGGCAGAGCCCGCCGTGGTCGGCCGGGTGGAGTCCGCCGCGCGGGAGCTGCCGCTGGGCGAGCGCGTCCGGGTCCGGCTGACGCAGGCGGACCCGGGTACGTCGAAGATCCTCTTCGTCCTGGCCTGAGGCCCGGGACTCAGACGGGCTGCCTCAGCGCGGCGACCAGCGCGCGCGGATCGTCGGCGTGGAAGCGGACGGTCCGGGCCTCGCCCCGGGCCCCGAGCGGCCGGACGAAGGCCACGGGGCGGTTCAGCTCCAGGGTCACCGTGGTCTGGCTGCCCACGATCAGGTCGAGGACCCCGTCCCCGGAGACGGTGACCAGCCGGCCTTCCGGGTAGCGGCGGTCGACCCGGACCGAGGCCACCGCGTCCGGCGGGACGGTGAGGTCGAAGAGGGCCCCGTAGCGGATCCGCAGCGAGCCGTCAGGGCGGACCACGTGGGGCCGGGTGACGCAGGCCGCGTGCATCGCGAGGACGATGAGGATCCCGTACACGTCGAGCACCAGCAGCACGCGGTGGACGGCCGGCCAGGGAATGAGCAGGGCCAGCGCGACCGTCTCGACCACCGAGACGAAGAGCATGCCGTACATCATGGCCGTCTGCGGTCCGGTGTACCCGGCGGCGAGGTCGCCCCGGCGCACCCCGTGCGTACGGCGCAGGGCCCACCGGCCGAGGGAGGCGGTGGCCCGCAGCTCGTGCCGCACCAGCCGCCGCACCTGCACCGGCAGCACCCGGCGCACCCCCTTCCGCATCCGCGTCCCGTTCCTCCCCGGCCCGTTCCTCCCCGCCCCGTCCGTTCCCGGCCCGTTCATCCCCGGCCCCTCTCCATGAACGCCTCCATGACCCTGCGGACGACCTCGGCCTGGGCGGGGGCGTACTCCGCGAGCAGCGCCTCCTGGAATCCGGCCACCACCTGCCCCTCGGCGGGGACCGCGGCGAACACCTCGTCGGGGACGGCCGCCACCAGTTCCGCCGCCAGCACCGGGATCCGCGGATCGTCCGTCGGAGCGCCGGCGAGCGAGTCGAGGCGTTCGTACAGGGCGAGCAGCGCCGGGTCGGCCGCCAACGGCCCGAGCGCGGCGTACAGTTCCTGGCCGCCGGCGCCGGAGGCGTCGAGGAGCGTCAGGTGCTCGCGGTCCTTCACGGCGGTGGGCGAGGTCGTGGGCGGCGCCTTCGCGAGGAGCGCGGCGAGCGCGGGGGACAGCGGCCCGGTCTCCCCCGGCTCGGCGGCCAGGAGCACGGCGAGCCGCCGCCGGCGCTCCCCGATCCCGGCCTCCTGCCGGGCCAGGTCGGCGTCCAGCTCCTCCAGTACGTCGGCCAGTTCGCGCCCGGCGTCGTCCGCGAGCACGTCCCGCACCTCGTCGAGGCTGAGCCCTAGCTCGGTGAGGCGGCGTACGCGCGCCAGCAGGACGGCGTCGCGGACGCTGTAGGCCCGGTATCCGTTGGGGCGCCGCTCCGGTTCCGGGAGCAGCCCGACATGGTGGTAGTGCCGGATCGCCCGGGTCGTGACCCCGACGAGCGCGGCGATCTCTCCGATCCGCATGCCCCCAGTAGAAACCCTGCCGCTGCGTCAAGGTCAAGCCGCGACGGCACAGCCGGTAACATGGTCGGCACGACAGACGAGTCGGCCGGGCGGCCGCGTCGGGATCCCCGGATCCCGCCGAGGAACGTCCGGGCTCCACAGGGCAGGGTGGTGGGTAACGCCCACCCGGGGTGACCCGCGGGACAGTGCCACAGAAAACAGACCGCCGGGGGCTTCGGCCCCCGGTAAGGGTGAAACGGTGGTGTAAGAGACCACCAGCGCCTGGGGTGACCCAGGCGGCTAGGTAAACCCCACCCGGAGCAAGGTCAAGAGGATCCGTCCCCGGACGGGTCTGCGCGGACGATCGAGGGCTGCCCGCCCGATGTCCGCGGGTAGACCGCACGAGGCCGGCGGCAACGCCGGTCCTAGATGGATGGCCGTCTCCCCGGCGACCGCGAGGTCTCCGGGCGACAGAACCCGGCGTACAGGCCGGCTCGTCTGCCGTACCCGCGCATCGCAGAACCCCCGCCGCGGACGGCGGGGGTTCTCGCGTTCCACGCTGCCGGTGCCGCTACCGCAGGTGGGAGGTGTCGTTCAGCAGGCGCACCGAGGCGTTGCCGTCGGCGTAGTAGGCCACCGCCGACAGGGAGGCCGCCGAGAGTTCCATGCGGAACAGCGATTCCGGCGGGGCACCGAGGGCGAGGCGGACCAGGATCTTGACCGGTGTCACGTGGGTGACCAGCAGGACCGTGCGGCCCGCGTGGGCGGCCAGCAGCCGGTCCCGGGTCGCCGAGATGCGGCGGGTGGCGGCGGTGAAGCTCTCGCCGCCGCCGGTGGGTGCCGCCCTCGGGGAGTCCAGCCAGGTCTGCAGGTCATCGGGGAACCGCTCCCGCACCTCGGCGAAGGTCAGGCCCTCCCAGGCCCCGAAGTCCACCTCGCGCAGGCCCTCTTCGACGGTCACCTGCAGCCCGAGCCGGTCGGCGACGGCCTGGGCGGTCTCGCGGCAGCGGCGCAGCGGGGAGCTGATGACCGCCTGCACGGTGCCCCGCGCGGCCAGTGCCCCGGCCACCGCGGCGGCCTGCCGCCGGCCCGCTTCGGACAGTTCGGGGTCGCTGCCGCCGCTGCCGGAGAAGCGCTTCTGCGGGGTGAGGGCGGTCTCGCCGTGCCGCAGCAGCACGAAGGTGGCGGGCGTACCCATGTCCGGGCCCCAGCCGGATCCCCCGGCGGGGGCCGGAGCCCCGACCGCCGTGGCGGCGGCGCCGGCCTGGCCGGGCACGTCCACGAGGAGGGGGCCACCGGCCGGGGCGGCGGTCGGGTCGGCGAAGAGCGTGCCGTCGGCGGCCGGTGCGCCGGAGGCGGCCCGCAGGGGCGCGGTCACGGCCGCACCGGGGCCCGTACCGCCGCCGGAGGCGGAGGCCAGGGCCGCGCGGACGGCTGCCGCGCCCGCGGCCGCGTCACCCGCAGGGCCCGCGGCGGGCGGTGTGGCGAGGGCGCGGGCCGCGCCGTGGTCGAGGGCCGCCGAGGAGGACGACGGCTCCCACTGCCCGCCCCACTGCCCGCCCCGCTTGCCCGCGTCCATCGCCTCGTTGGCGAGCCGGTCGGCGTGCTTGTTCCGTTCGCGCGGGATCCACTCGTACGTGACCTGCGCGCGCGGCAGGATCTTCGCCGCTTCGGCGGCGAGCGGCTTCATGTCGGGGTGCTTGATCTTCCAGCGGCCCGACATCTGCTCGACGACCAGCTTGGAGTCCATCCGGACCAGGACGGCCGCGTCCGCCGCCAGCTCGCGGGCGGCTCGCAGCCCGGCGATCAGGCCCTTGTACTCGGCGACGTTGTTCGTCGCGACGCCGATGTACTCCGCGCGCTCGGCCAGCGTCTCCCCCGTGGCGGGGTCGAGCACCACCGCGCCGTAGCCGGCGGGACCCGGGTTGCCCCGGGAACCGCCGTCCGCCTCTACGACAAACCGTGCCATCAGATGCCCGAGTCGGCCGTACGGACCAGGATGCGGCCGCAGTTCTCGTGACGTACGACCTGGTTGCGCGCGGCGGCCTTGATCTCGTTGACCTCGGCCATGTCGAGCTCCAGCCGGCAGCCCTCGCAGCGGCGCTGGTACAGGCGCGCGGCGCCGACCCCGCCCTGCTTGACGCGGATCTTCTCGTAGAGCGCCATCAGGTCGGCCGGCATGGAGCCGACGATGACCTCGCGGTCCTTGGCGATCTTGGCGGCCTCGGCGTCGAGTTCGCCGGTCGCGGCGTCGCGGCGCGCGGTGGCGTCCGTCAGCTGGGCCTCCAGCGCGGAGACCCGCTCGGTGAGCCCGGTGACGCGCTCCGTCGCGGCCTCCAGGCGCTCCATGACCTCCAGGACCACGTCCTCCAGGTCGCTCTGCCGCTTGGCGAGGGAGACGACCTCGCTCTGCAGGTTCGCCAGGTCCCGGGCCGAGACGCCCGTGCCGGAGTCGAGCCGCTGCTGGTCGCGGGCCGCGCGCTGGCGGACCTGGTCGACGTCCTGCTCCGCCTTGGTCTGCTCGCGGGCGGCGTCGCTGGCCTGCGTCTGGGCGGCGACGAGCAGGTCGCGCTGCTGGCTGAGGTCCTTGGTCACCGAGTCGACCTCGGCGTGCTCGGGGAGCGACTTGCGCTTGTGGGCGAGCTGAGACAGCCGGACGTCGAGGTCCTGGACGTCGAGAAGTCGGATCTGGTCGGCGGGCTCGGCGTTCAGTTGGGGGCTCCAGAGATAGAAGGGGGTGTCACGGACGGCGCGTGCACCGTCCACGGGTCGGTGACCGTGCGCGAGACGTGGGTACGCAGGCCCCAGCCGTGGCGCTCGGAGATGGCGTCGAGCTGTGCGGCGGCCTGCTCGCACCAGGGCCACTCGGTGGCCCAGTGGGCGGCGTCGACGAGGGCGAGCGGGCTCTGCTCGCGGGCCTCGGACACCGGGTGGTGGCGCAGGTCGGCGGTGACGAAGGCGTCCACGCCCGCGGCACGGACCTGCTCGAAGAGGCTGTCCCCGGAGCCGCCGCTGACGGCGACGCGCCGGACCAGCGCGTCCGGGTCGCCGGCCACGCGGATGCCCTGCGCGGTCGGCGGCAGCCAGGCGGCGCAGCGGGCGGCGAACTCCCGCAGGGTCTCGGGGCGGTCCAGCTCGCAGATCCGGCCGAGGCCGCGGCGGCCCGCGGGGTCGGTGGCGTCGGGCACCAGCGGGCCGGTCACCCGCAGGTCCAGGGCGCCGGCGAGGGCGTCGGACACCCCGGGGTCCGCGGTGTCGGCGTTGGTGTGGGCCACGTGCAGCGCGATGTCGTTCTTGATCAGCGTGTGCACCACGCGGCCCTTGAAGGTGCCGGCTTCGACGGTGGTGGTGCCGCGCAGGTAGAGGGGGTGGTGGGTGACGATCAGGTCCGCACCCAGTTCCACCGCCTCGTCGGCGATCTCCTGCACGGGGTCCACGGCGAACAGGACCCGGGAGACCTCGGCGTCGGGCTCGCCGCAGACGGTCCCGACGGCATCCCACTGCTCGGCCCGCGAAGGGGGCCAGAGAGCGTCCAGCGCGGCGATGACTTCAGAGAGACGGGGCACGGGCCAAGGCTACCGTCCACGGCGGGCGTCCCGGTCAGGACCGGGAGGCCCGGAGGGAGGCCCACTGCCCCGCAGCACAGACGTCACCTCTTCCACACGCGAATCGCCGCCCGGACACCCTTATGTGTGAAGCCGCCCTGGTCGTGTTGTCCGGCAGGAAGTGCGAAAACTAGCTTCCTGACCGGAGGTGACGCACGGATGACTGTCTGTGCCATCGAAACGACGACGGCCACGCCCGCGACCCCGGCCGCGGCCCCGTTCACCATCGCCGCGGACGGGTCGTACGCCGCCCGGCTCGCGGGCGACGGCGAGGCGCTCTACGCGGAGCGCTGGACCCTGGGGCCCGAGGTCTACGCGGTGCCGCTGCCCCTCGCTCAGCCCGAGGAGGCCGACAGCGAGGTGCTGCCGCTGTCCGACGGGCGGGTGCTGATCCACCGGCGGGTCGCGGACCGGCACGCCTTCGCCCTGCTGTACCCGACGGGCGCCGCGGCCGGACCGCGCACCGGGGAGCTGCCCCTGGGCTCGGTGGGCGCGCAGGAGGGCGTACGGGTGCGCCTGCTGCCGCCGTCGCCGGACGGTTCCTGCGCCTTCGCCCTGGCCGTGTCGGACACCGCGAGCACGGTCTGGCAGGTGGCCGGGGGCGGTGCGCCGGGACCGCGGCGGGTGGCCCGGATCCCCGGACGGTGCTCCGGCGGGGTCTGGCTGGACCGGACGGGCCGGATGCTGGCCCTGGACCGCACGTCGGACGGGGTCACGAAGGCCGTCGCCGTCGACCTGGCCGGCCCCGTCGGCGCCGAAGGCGGCGCCGGCAGCGAGGTCTCCCCGCTGCTCCAGATCGCGGAGGGCAGCGACGACCGGCTGCTGCTCGCCGATCCCGACAGCGGGCTGCTGCTGATCCGCTCGGACGCCCCGGGGCAGCCCCGGCTCGGCTGGGGGGTGCTGGGCAGCTCCCTGCCGGTCCGCTTCCCGGAGTGCCTGCGGGCCCAGGGCCTGGCGGACGCCGTGCCCTTCGCCGTGCAGCCGGGACAGGCCCTGATGCCGGAGACCTGCGGGGTCGCGCTGCGGACGGGCCCGCCGGGGCCGGCGGCCGGGCTCGCCCTGTGGCGCCCCGCCGACCGGCACGTCCTGCGGCTCGGCCCTCCGGTGGGCTGGCTGGGCGGGACCGGCCTGTGGAGCCGGGAGGGCCGGCTCCACCTGCCGTACGCGACCCCGGAGGTGCCCTGCGGGATCCTCGGGACGATCCTGCCCGTCGCCCCTCCCCCGCCGGTCCGGCTGGACCCGCCGCCGGAGTCGGCGCCCCGCCCGGTCCCGCTGCAGCAGGCCCCGCTCGGCCGGCCTACCGCGGTGCGGAGCCGTGCTTGAGGCCGAGGACCTCCGCCGCGGCGAAGGTCTCGTTCGCCGGGCGGGAGTCGTAGTGCGGGGTGAGGACCGCGTCGAGCTCCTCGTAGGAGAAGGCCTCCTTGGCGGTGTCGAACTTGGCGGCCACCTTCGGCCGTTCCATCACGACCACGATCCCGCCGTGCACGACGAACAGCTGGCCGTTGGCCCCGGCCGCGGCGGGCGAGGCCAGGTAGCCGACGAGCGGGGAGACGTGCTCGGGGGCGAGGGCGTCCAGCTCGCCCTCCTCCGGGACCTGGAAGCCCGCGAAGACGTCCTCGGTCATCCGGGTCCGGGCGCGCGGGCAGATGGCGTTGGCCGTCACACCGTACTTCGCGAGGGCCAGGGCGGTGGACGTGGTCAGGCCGACGATGCCGCCCTTGGCCGCCGCATAGTTCGGCTGACCGGCCGAACCGCCGAGGAAGGCCTCGGAGGAGGTGTTGACGATCCGGCCGTAGACCGGGCCGCCCGCCGCCTTCGACCGCTCCCGCCAGTGCACGGACGCGAAGTGCGTGGTGTTGAAGTGGCCCTTGAGGTGGACCCGGATCACCGAGTCCCACTCCTCCTCCGACATCGAGAAGACCATCCGGTCGCGCAGGATGCCCGCGTTGTTGACCAGGATGTCGAGCTTGCCGAAGCTGCTCACCGCCAGGTCGACCAGTTCGCGGGCCTGCTCGAAGTCGGCCACGTCGCCCAGGTGCGCGACCGCCTGCCCGCCCGCGGCACGGATCTCCGCGGCGACCTCCTCCGCCGGGGCGGCCGAGGCCTCCCCGGAGCCGTCGCGGCCGGGCTGGCCGAAGTCGTTGACGACCACGCTCGCGCCGAGCCGCGCGAGTTCGACCGCCTCGGCCCGGCCGAGGCCGCGGCCCGCACCCGTGACGATGGCGGACAGCCCCTCAAGTGGGAGTGACATCTACCGCATTCCTCTCAGAACGGATCAGATCTCGATGCAGGTGCGCAGGGCCGTGCCGGTGCGCATCTGGTCGAGTGCGTCGTTGATCTCGGCGAGCTGCACCCGGTGCGTGATCAGGCTCTCCAGGTCCACCCGGCCGGCCCGCCACAGCGCGATCGTGCGCTCGTAGGAGCGGAGCACGTCGCCGCCGCCGTACATCGACGGCAGGATCTTCTTCTCGTCGAAGAACAGCGAGAACATGTCGATCTGGAAGTTGTCGTCCAGCGCTCCCGCGCCGACGACGACCACGCTGCCGCCGCGCCGGGTCATCTTGTACGCGGTCTGCGCGGTGGCCGACTTGCCGACGACCTCGAAGACGTAGTCGAAGCCCTCGCCGCCGGTGATCCGGTTCTTGGCGTCGTCGAAGGCGTCCGGGGCGACCGCCTCGCTCGCCCCGAACCGCAGGGCGGCCCCGCGCCGCGACTCGACCGGGTCGACGGCGACGATCTGCGCCGCGCCCTGGACCTTGGCGCCCTGGATGACGGAGATGCCGACGCCGCCGCAGCCGATGACGGCCACCGAGGACCCGGCCTCCACCTGCGCGGTGTTGATGGCGGCGCCGAGGCCGGTCGTGACGCCGCAGCCGATGAGCGCGGCGATGTCGAAGGGCACGTCGTCGGGGATCGGGACGGCGCACCTGGCGTCGACGACGAGTTCCTCGGCGAAGGTGCCGGTGGCGGCGAAGCCGAAGATGTCCCCGCCCGCGCGCCGGAAGTTGGGGATGCCCGCGTTGACCAGGCTCTCCAGGCACAGATGGCCCTGGCCGCGCTTGCAGGAGGGACAGTGGCCGCAGGGCGGAAGCCAGCAGACGAGGACCCGGTCGCCGGGCTGGTGCCCGGTGACCCCGTCGCCGACGTCGGCGATCACTCCGGAGCCCTCGTGGCCCGGGACGAAGGGCGCCGGCTGCGGCAGGATGCCGCTCATCGCGGACAGGTCCGAGTGGCACAGGCCGGTGGCCTTGATCCGGATCTTCACCTTGCCGGGACCGGGGCCCACGGCTTCCATGTCGTCGACGACCTCGAGTTTGTCCTGGCCGATCTCGCTCTGCAGTGCTGCGCGCACGGTGCGGCTCCTTAAGGTCTGGTCTCGTACTACGCGTGTGCGACGACGGTGTCGGCGAGGACCGGGGCGTCGTCCCGTTCGGCGGCGCTCACCGACACCAGGACGCGGCCCGGCTCCTGCCACATCCGGATGCGGAGCGTCTCGCCCGGGAAGACGATCCCGGCGAAGCGCGTGCGGTAGGCGCGGACCCGGGAGACGTCACCGCCCAGGACGGTGTCCACGACGGCCTTGAGGGTCATCCCGTACGAGCACAGGCCGTGCAGGATCGGCTGGTCGAAGCCGGCCGCCTTGGCGAACTCCGGGTCGGCGTGCAGGGGGTTCCAGTCGCCGGAGAGGCGGTAGAGCAGGGCCTGGTCCTCGCGGATGCGCCGCTCCTCGGTGCGGTCGGGTGCGCGGTCGGGCTGTCCGGAGCTGACGGACGGGCCGCGTTCGCCGCCGAATCCGCCCTCGCCCCGTACGAAGAGCTGCGCGTCGCTGGTCCACAGCGGCCCGTCGGCGTCCGCGACCTCGGAACGCAGCACGATCACCGCGGCCTTGCCCTTGTCGTAGACGGCGGCGACCTTGGAGGTGGAGGTGGCCTCGCCCTTGACGGGGATGGGCCGGTGCAGCTCGATGGAGTGCCCGCCGTGCAGGACGGACGCGAGGTCGACGTCGATGCCGGGGGCGGCCAGGCCGCCGAGCATGGCCATGCCCGCACCGGCGACGGTCGCGAAGCTGGGCAGCACGTGGAGCCTGGACTCCAGCGTGTAGCGCAGCTCGTCGGAATCGTTGGCGGGGCGGCCCGCCCCGAGGCCGAGGTGGTACAGCTGGATGTCCTTGTGGTCCCAGCCGATGGACCCCACGCGGGGGTCGGCGGCGAGGGCCTTGGCGGCATCGATCGGCATGGGGATGCTGCTCCCTGTCTTGAACGGGGGCGTGGAAGACCTCGGTGCGGCCGTCCGCACCGTCGGCCGCACCGAGGTCGCATGCGGGACCGGTTCTAGAACGCGTTCTAGGGCCGGTGAGGGAATGTATAACGCACCCCCCAGCAGGAGGGAAGAGTCTTGACCTGCCGTCAGATTCCATTCCGCCAGAGCGTGTTGCCCGGGGCGGCGGAGGCTGGACCGTACCCTTCACCGGTGGAAGAAATGCCCGTTGACCACCGCCGGGGCCGTTCCCTGCGGGTGCTGCTGGATCCGCCGAACCCGGCGCTGGCGCTCCGGCTCGGCCTCCAGCCGGACATCGAGGTCGTGCGGGACGCGATGTCCCGCCCGGCGGTGGCGCTGGTGGAGGAGCCGGGCTCCGTCGCCGCGGTGCTGGCGGAGGATCCGGAGTGCCGGGTGCTGGTCATGGCCGGGTCGGCGCGGCCGGGCCTCGTGGACGCGGCCTTGGCCGCGGGCGCGGCGGGCCTGGTCCTGCGCGACGGCCCCATCGACGACCTGACGGAGGCCCTCCACCGCGCCTCCCGCGGCGAAACGGTGGTGGACCCCCCGTTCGAACGGACCCCTTAGGCCGTCGCCTTCGGATCGTGCCGGGCCCGCGCCGCCCGGCGGAACCCCATCCCGGCCCGCCTCCGGTCCGACGCGGCAGGGACCCCGTTCGACTCCCGCGCGCACAGCGCTCCTATGATCGATGCCTGCCGACGGGGAGGCACACCATGTCAGGGAATTCCGAACGGGAACCGGTTTTCGAAAGTGCGAGCAGCGCGGACCAGGACGCGGGCCTGCGACTGAACAGCGGACCACCTGGGCCGTACGCGCCGGGCGTCACGCCGACGCCGGTGGTCCCGTACGCTCCGGGCGTCACTCCGCCCTCGGCAGGACTGTTCTCGCCGGGCGGGTCCCAGGACTTCGCTTCGACGCCGGCCCAGAAGAAGGCAGCGGCCGGCACGATCGAGACGGAGCTGGAGCCGAACACCAAGAAGGCCTCGGAGCACGCGGACGACTCCACCGGGTCGGCCCAGAAGGGCTTCGAGGGCTGGGACACGGCCGCCGGCCTGAAGAAGGTGGCGGACACCTGGGACCAGCAGGTGAAGACCCTGATGGGCCGCCTCGCCGGCGAGAAGAGCGCGCTGCGCGGCGCCTCGGGGCTCTTCACCCAGAACGACACCGGTCTCGGCAACCAGTTCCTGTCGCAGTCGAAGCTGAACGGCCTGTAGGGGGACCGCTGTGCCTACGTACCACGAAGTCATGACCACGGACCTGGGTCTGCTGACGACAGCGGCCACCAAGTGGGATGCGATGGCGGGCGAGTTGCACAAGGTCGAGATCCGCTACGGCGAAACCGTGCAGAAGATATCGACCGGCGGCCAGAACTGGGTCGGCGTCAGCGCCGGCACCGCACAGACGGGTTTCACGGCGACCCGCTACGAGTACTCGGCCGCGCAGATCCAGGCCAAGGCGATCGCCGGCCTGTTGCGGGACGCCCACGCGCAGTTCACGGACCTGAAGAAGCGGGTCGAGAGTGCCCGGGCCGAGGCGATAGCCGCCGGCATGACCGTTTCGGAGCAGGGGCGCGTGGCCTTCGACTACGCCAAGCTCACCCCCGCCGAGCGCAGCGCCTACCAGCACGACCCCGACGGCGAGACCTCGATCCGCACCGCGGTCGCCAAGTGGCAGCAGCACATCGACGATCGGGTGAAGGCCGTCACCCAGGCGGACCAGCACGTCAAGATCGCCCTCGATGCCGCCGTGGTCGACAGCAACAAGGACAACTTCGGCAAGGGCGCCGACCAGACCCTCAACGGTTTCAACGCGGGCGCCGAGGGCGACCTGTCGAAGGTTCCGATGCCGGGAGCATCCGACAAGGACGCCACCACGAAGACCGACGGGTGGCAGTCCGAGGGCAAGGCCTCGGCGACCGGTCCCGCAGCGGGCGCTGCCGCCTACGGCCCCCAGTACGGCAAGGAGGCCTCGGCCAAGGCCTATGCCGACCTCGGCCATGCCACTGCTGAAGGATCTCTGACCAACGGGTCCATGAAGCTTTCCGGGATCGCCGACGCCTATGCGGGGGCCCGGGCCACCGCCAACGTCGGGTTCACCGAAGGTGGCCTCACCGGCAAGGCCGAGGCGTCCGTGGGCGGGCGGGCGCTGGCCGAGGGCCGGGCCGAGTACGGGCACATGGGCTATTACATGCGCGGTGAGGGATTCGCCGGAGCCGAGGCCGGAGTCAGCGCGGGGGCGAGCCTGAGCGGCGTCAATGCGGGGGCCAAGGCCTTCGCCGGGGCGAAGGCCTCGTACGCGGGAGGTGGAGAGCTGGCCGGGATCGGCGCCGGCGGGACGGCCGAGGGATGGGCCGGGGCGGGCGCCGAGGCCAAGGTGACCTTCGGCAAGGGCGAGGACGGCAAGTTCCACATCGGTGGCGAACTCGGCGTCGCTGTCGGCCTGGGCGGAAAGCTGGGCGGAGAGTTCACGGTCGACCCGGCCAAGGTCTCGGCCGCCGCGAGCGACGCCGCCAACGCCGTCGGGGATGCGGCCGGTGCGGTCGGCGACGCCGCCGGCTCCGTCAAGGACGAAGTCACCAGCTGGTTCGACTGATGTACGTTGCAGTGGAAGGAAGGACCTGAATGGCCACGACTCTGCCCCTCCCGATCGAGTTCCGCCTGCCGGAGGGCTGGATCCCGGCACCGCCGGACGAGGTCGACGCTCCGGCCGTGGCCTTCGTCGCTCTGCACCCGCGGGCGGACGCCGGGTTCACGGCCAACATCACCATCGACGGCGACTTCCTGTCGGAGGCCGAGACGCTGGAAGGCGTCGCCGACGACGCGGTGGAACGCCTGCGCGACGGCGCCGAGTCCGTGGCGGTGGTCCGGCGTAGCGGCGTCGGATCCGCGGAGGTTCCCGGCCTCACGCAGCGGCTGGCCCTCACGGCGGTCGTCGCAGGCGTGCGCCGCGAGCTCGTCCAGTCGCAGGTCTATCTGGCCATGCTGGACAGCACGGATCCGAAGCGGCGCGCCGTGATCCGGATGATCCTGACCGCCACCGCGACGCAGCACGACAGCGTCCTGGAAGACTTCCAGGACTTCCTCCGCACGGTCCGCCCGGACACCGGGCAGGAGCCCTCGGGCGGGGCACGGTAGCGCCTGGTCGGGCGAGGTCGCGGGCCGGGCGGATCCGGTCCTGCTGCGGGGAGATGTTGTGGTCGGGGCCGGAGCTTCGTAGGTTGGGCGGATGGGCTTCTTCGACAGACTGACCGGCACCGAACACCCCGACCGTGGTATCGCCCCGCGTTCCGCGGAGGAGGTCCGGGCAGCGCTGCTCGCGCTCAACGGGCCGCAGGTGCCGTTCGTCGTGCGCGGTGGTGACCCTGAAGGTGCCGACCTCGTGGCGGAATGGCGGATCTCGGATCCCGCCTGGCACACCTTCTTCGTGCGCACCCAGGTGAGCCGGGTCACCCAGTTCAGGATGCGTCTGGTCCCGGCGTCCCACGAAGTCCGCACCGTCGATCGCCAGTTCGAGGTCTCGTGGGTCGGCGGTACGCCCAGGCTGGCCGTGTCGGCCGAAGGGTCGCGAGGGCAGGTGAAGACGGTGTCGTGGCGCCGGTCGGTCGAGCGGGGGGCCGAGGGTGACCTCCAGGCGACGGAGTTCTACCGCTTCGACACCTCGGACATGAAGGACCCGCTGCGGGCCGCGGTCCTCGGCGCGGGGTGGACCTGGCGCGGAGCGCTCCTCAAGCTCTGACCTCCCCCTGCCGGGTCCCGCCCGGGGGGTGCGGGGTTCCGGGGCGCGCCCCCCGCACCGGAGCTGGCCCACCGGCCCGGCTCCGCGCCTCAAACGCCGGCGGGGCTCATCCACGGCTGCTGCCTCCACGCACCATCCGGCCCCGCCGCATCCAGCCGCGCCGCATCCAGCCCCGCCGGCGTTTGAGGCGCGGGCGCGGAGCGCCGTCGAGGGGGCCGGGGCACAGCCATGGCTGCGGGGCTGCGCCGGGCTAGCGGCGGAGGAGGGTGACGACCGCCGCGCCGCCCAGGCCGATGTTGTGGGCCAGCCCCACCCGGGCCCCCGGAACCTGGCGCGGCCCCGCCTCCGCACGGAGCTGCCAGACCAGCTCGGCCGCCTGCGCCAGCCCCGTCGCGCCGAGCGGGTGCCCCTTGGAGATCAGCCCCCCGGAGGGGTTGACCACCCACCGCCCGCCGTAGGTCGTCGCCCCGCTCTCCACCAGCTTCCCGGCGGCGCCGTCCCCGCACATGCCCAGCGCCTCGTACGTCAGCAGCTCGTTGACCGAGAAGCAGTCGTGCAGCTCGACGACGTCGACGTCCTCGATGCCGAGCCCGGAGGCCTCGTACACCTGCCGTGCGGCCGCCGCCGTCATCGGCTTGCCGACCACGTCGATGCAGGAGCCCCCGAAGCTCTCCCCGGTGTCCGTGGTCATCGCCTGCGCGACGATCTCCACCGCCTTGTCGTGCAGCCCGTGCCGGACGAGGAACCGCTCCGAGACCACCAGCGCGGCCGCCGCCCCGTCGGAGGTCGGGGAGCACTGGAGCTTGGTCAGCGGATCGTGGATCGGCTTGGCGGCCAGGATCTCCTCCACCGTGTACACGTCCTGGAACTGCGCGTTCGGGTTGTTCGCCGAGTGCCGGTGGTTCTTGGCGCCCACCGCGGCGAGCTGCGCGGCCGTGGTCCCGTACCGCTCCATGTGCTCCCGGGCGGCGTTCCCGAAGATCTGAGCGGTGGGCGGTGACGTCTCGAAGCCGTGCGCGGCGGCCATGATCCCGTAGTGCCGGGCGACCGGGGAGGTCTTGAAGTCACCGCCGTCCGCCCCGCCCCCCAGCGCCCCCCGCTTCATCTTCTCGAAGCCCAGCGCGAGGACGCAGTCGCTCAGCCCTCCCTCCACGAACTGCCGGGCCATCATCAGGGCCGTCGAACCCGTCGCGCAGTTGTTGTTGACGTTGTAGACGGGGACCCCGGTCAGCCCCAGTTCGTACGCGGCCCGCTGGCCGGCGGTGGAGGCCTGGAAGCAGTGGCCCACCGGCACCTGCTCGACGAGCCCGTAGTCCACGCCCGCGTCCGCGAGCGCCGCGGACCCGGCCTCCTTGGCCATGTCCCAGTACTGCCAGTCCCTCGACTCCGGCTTCTCGAACTTCGTCATGCCGACGCCCACGATGTACGACTTCATCCGCTGAACTCCTAGTCCCTGGGGAGGCCGAGGATCCGCTCGGCGACGACGTTGAGCTGGACCTGCGTGGTGCCCCCGGCGATGGTCAGGCAGCGGGACATGAGCATCCCGTGCACCGCCCGCTCCCCCGCCCCCTCGCACACCGCGCCCGCCGGCCCCAGCAGTTCGAGCGCCAGCTCGGCGGTCCGCTGCTGGTGGGGGGTCTGGACGAGTTTGCGTACGGAGGCTCCGGCGCCGGGCTCCAGTCCCGACACCTGCTGGAGGGTGGTCCGCAAGCCGATGCAGGCCAGGGCGTGGGCCTCGGCGGCGAGTGCACCGATCCGCGCCCGGTAGGCCCCGTCGAGGCCGGCGGAGCGGGCGATCAGGGCTTCCAGGCCGGTGTCGAAGGTCATCTGGTCGGCCATGTGGACGCGCTCGTTGCCGAGGGTGTTGCGGGCGACCTGCCAGCCGCCGTCCACCGCCCCGACCAGCGCGTCCGCCGGAAGCTCCGCGTCGTCGAAGAAGACCTCGTTGAAGAGGGCCTCGCCGGTGATCTCCTTGAGGGGCCGGACGTCGATCCCGGGGGTGTTGCGCATGTCGACGACGAAGTAGCCGAGCCCCTTGTGCCTGGGTGCGGCGGGGTCCGTGCGGGCCAGCAGGATGCCGTGGTCGGCGCTGTGCGCGGAGCTCGTCCACACCTTCTGCCCGTTGATCCTCCAGCGTCCGTCCGCGGTCCGTTCCGCCCTGGTGCGCAGCGAGGCGAGGTCGGAGCCCGCACCGGGTTCGGAGAAGAGCTGGCACCAGGTCAGGTCGCCGCACAGGGTGGGCCGTACGTACGCCTCCCGCTGCGCGTCCGTCCCGTAGGCGAGCAGGGAGGGCACGACCCAGGTCGCGATCCCCAGCTCGGCGAGCTGGACGCCGGCTTCCTTCAGCTCCTGCTGGACGACGAGCTGTTGGACGGGGTCCGCGCCGAGGCCGTACGGGGGCGGCAGGTGGGGGGCGGCGTAGCCGGTGGGGGCCAGGATCCGCCGGGCGGCCGCCGGGTCGAGGCCGCGCGCGTCCTCGATGGCGGCCCGGGCGCTCGCCCGGTACGCCTCGGCCCGCTCCGGCAGCTCCAGGCGCAGCTCGCGGCGCGCCCCGGCCGCCGCGCGGCGTACGGCCCGCACGCGGTGGCCGTCCCCGGGCCCGAGGAGCTGGCGGGCGACCAGGGCGCGGCGCAGGTGGATGTGGGCGTCGTGCTCCCAGGTGAAGCCGATGCCGCCGAGGATCTGGATGCAGTCCTTGGCGCAGGTGAAGGAGGCGTCCAGGGCGGTTCCGGCCGCCAGGGCGGCGACGAGCGTGCGCACCTCGGCGCTGGTGCCGGGTTCGTCCAGGGCGTTCGCGGCGTCCCAGGCCAGCGCCCTGGCCTGTTCGAGGCGGAGCAGCATGTCGGCGCACAGGTGCTTGACGCCCTGGAACTGCCCGATGGGCCGGCCGAACTGCTCGCGCACCTTGGCGTACCCGGCGGCGGTGTGCAGGGCCCAGGCGGCGGTGCCGCAGGCGTCGGCGGCGAAGAGGGTGCAGGCCAGGTCCCGTACGAGGGCCGCGTCGAGTTCCAGCACCCGGGCCGGTCCGGCGGTGACCCCGCGGGCGTGGACCTCGGCGGTGGGGCGGGTCGGGTCGGCGCTCTGGTGCGTACGGATGTCCAGTACGGCGGCGTCCACGGCGAACCAGCGGGTGCCGTGCGCGGCTTCGGCGGCGAGCAGGACGAGGTCGGCCTCGCCGGCGCCGAGCACGGGGGGTGCGGTGCCGTCGAGGAGGTAGCCGCCGCCTTCGACGGCGACGGCGGTCAGGGAGCCGGGGCCGAGGGCGACCGCTCCGACGCGGCCGTCGAGCGGCTCGGCCCCGGCCCGGTCCAGCAGGACGGAGGCCAGTGCGCTCGGCAGGTACGGCCCGGGGAGCGCGGCCCGGGCGGCCTCCTCCACGACGACGGCGAGGTCGAGCAGGGTGCCGCCCTCCAGGTGGGGCTCCAGCAGGCCCTGCGCGGCCATGGCGTCCCAGTAGGCGGGCCGCCGGCCCACGCCGGGCGGGGTGTCGAGCAGCTTGCGCACCTCTTCGGGGGGTGCGGCCCGCGCCGCCCAGCCGCGCACGGCCTCGGCCAACTCCCGGTGTTCCGCTGTGATTCCGATGCCCATGCGCGGCAGACTAGAACACGTTCCATTCTGACGGAAGGTCAGATCGGGGTGTTCTTCGCCGGGCCCCGGGAGGGCGGGCGATGCCCGGTCCCCCGGGGCCGGGCGCCTCGTGCCGCGGCCTGTCGTCGTGGCGGTCCTGCTCCCCGTTCCGCTCCGGCAGCGGAAGCCCGGCCGCCTCGTCGCAGCGCGGGAGGCTCAGGTGGCGGTCCGCTTCGACCGGCGGGCGCGGCGGGGCTCCCTCCAGGGCGTCCACCGGCGGCGGTATCCCGGACCAGACCGCCGCGACGAGCCCCGGGGCGGCCCCCAGGGGCTTGTGCCGCAGCCGGGGTCCGCGCGCTACGGGGCTCCGGCCGCGGCGGACGCCGCGCCCGCACGCCCGCCCCCGTCCGCCGGCGAGGCCGTACGGACGGGGTCGCCCGGCAGCCGGTCGATCTCCTCCTGCTGCCCCGCGGCCATCCGCCGGACCTCCCCGGGCCATTGCCTCGCACCGGCCGCGCCCTCCACGGCGGTCAGGACGAGAAGAACCGCCAGGTGGCTTCGGCCTCGTCCCCGGTCCGGCTGTTCCAGGTGCAGCCGGCCGTCGTCGCGCCCGAGCTGTCGTGCTGCGGCTTCCCCGTGCTCCGGGCCACGAAGCCGGAGGCACGGGCTCCGGTACGGCCTCCGGGTGGGCGGCCACCAGGTGCGGCCGCCCTACGGTGGGCCCCGTCGCGGCCACGGCCACCACGACGCGGGCGGCCGGCAGGGGCCGCAGCCGCCGGGCCTGCGCCCGGGGCACCGGAGCCCTGGGGCCGCCCCCGGCCGGGCTGCCCGGCCTGGTCGGGCCCCTGCCGCCCTCGGCGCGGCCGTGGCCCGGACCGGTGCGGCAGCTCCTCTCAGACCGGCGGGCGGAAACGGCCCGCGCCGGCGCCCGGCAGGACGCGAGGATCCCGCGCAGTCCGGGCGGTACGCCGTCCAGATCGGGGTCGGCGAGGACCGCCTCGTGCAGCGGGCCGGGCACCGCTCCGCGGCGAAGGGCGGGCTCCCCGCGCACCCCGCGCACCCCGCGACCAGGGTGGCGCCGAGGGCGAACACGTCGCCGGCGGGAGCGGGTTCCTGGCCCAGGACCTGTTCGGGCGACGTGTACGCGGGCGAGCCGATCAGCACGCCCGCGGGCGGGATGCCGAAGTCGATGACGCGGCCCCCGTCCTGGGCGCACAGCACGTGGGAGGGCTTCAGGTCCGGATGGATCAGGCCCGCCCGGTGGACGTCGGCCAGGGCGTGCGCGAGCCGAGCCGCCAGGCTGCGCACCGCCTCCTCGGGCAGCGGCCCGGCGGCTGCCAGGCCGGGTCGGCGTCGACGACGGGCGCGGTGAAGGCGCCCGACACCTTCAGGGAGGGCGCGACCTCCCGCCGGAACCGGGCCGGAAGCCCGCCTCCTCGGCCGGCTCCGCATGCACCCGCTTGCCCGCGACGAGCCGCCGTCCGGCCCGACCCCGGACAGCACCCGCCCCGTGCCGCCCTGCCCGAGGACGGCGACGCACCGGAAGGGCCCTAGGTGCGCGGGGTCGGCCGGCCCGAGGCCTTTATGCAGACAGGGACCCGACGAAGACGGCGAAGGCGTCGGCCCCGACGGTGAAGACGGGCCCCTCGGGGTCCTTGGAGTCCCGCACGGCGACCCGGCAGGGCCGGGCGGCGACCTCGACGCAGTTGCCGCCCGTGTCGGCGCTGTACGAGGACTTACGCCAGTCGGCGCCGCCGAGGGGGGCACATTCGATGCAATCCCCGCCGGTGTCGCCGCTGTAGGACGACTTACGCCACCGCGCGCCCGTCAGGTTCTGGATGGTCTCCATAGCGCTCCTCCATTACGCGGGCGATCCGTGCCGCCGACTCGTCCAGGGAGAGTGCGGCCGCCTGGAGGTGATCGTATCGGAGCGAACCCTCCCGGAAAGCTGGCGGATTGGCCGTCATATGGCCCTGGACGAAGTCCTCGGTGTAGACGAGGTCCGGGTCGTCCTCGAAGCGCAGGAGGTTGAACGAGCCCATCTGACCCGCATGGGCGCCCGCCTCGTAGGGCAGGATCTGCACCTGCACCCACTCCCGGCGCTGCTGCGTCAGCAGATGGGCGAGCTGGTTCCGCATGATTTCCCGGCCACCGATCTCCTGGTGCAGGACGGCCTCGCTCAGGACCACCCACAGCAGTGGCGGGTTCTCGCGGTCGAGTATCCGCTGGCGCTCCATCCGGGCGGCCACCTTGGCGTCGAGTTCCTCCTCCGTCCACACCCCCAGCACCGCTCGGGCGTACTCCTCCGTCTGCAGCAACCCGTACACCAACTGCGCCTGGAACGTGGACAGGTACGCCGCCCGAGCCTCCATCTCCGCGTACGGCTGGAACCACGTGGGCAGCTGGTTGCGCAGCACCAGACCCACCAGCCGGGAGAACAGGCCGCCCGTCCCCAGCGCCGCGTCGACCCGTTCCGAGAAGTCGCGGGTCGGGACGCGCCGGCCGTTCTCGACCATGCCGACCAGCGAGCCCGTGCAGAAGACGATGGCGCCGAGCTGCGCCTGGCTGAGCCCCGCGTCCTCTCTCAGGCGGCGCAGCTCGAAGCAGTAGTAGTCCAGCGGCGAGGCGCTGGGATCCAGATCGCGCGTACCGGCCATGGGACGGCCACCCCCAAGCTGCTGACACCGTTCGGCGTGCATGTCGGTCGTCGCCGAGCGTATTCACGCGGCCGCGCACGGCGGGCCGGAACGCCCGAACCGGCCGCATCCGGTCCTGCGGCGCCCCGACATGGACCCTTACCGATCGGTAGGGCAGCATGGGCCGCCACATACGCGCACCGCCCGCCGGAGGAACACATGGCCGCCACCCCCAAGCCGGAGACCCTCGCCGCCTTCGAGGCGGCCAAGGGGTTCATGCCCGTACGGGAGGGGCTCGCCCTGTACGGGGCGGCCGTCGCGGCCGGGGCGCTGGGGCTGCCGCTGCTGGAGGTCGGGACGTACTGCGGGCGCTCCACGATCCTGCTGGCGGACGCGGCCCGCGAGGCCGGGGTGGCGGCGATCACCGTCGACCACCACCGGGGAAGCGAGGAGCAGCAGCCCGGCTGGGAGTACCACGACCCGAGCGTCGTGGACCCGGAGGTCGGGCTCATGGACACGCTGCCCACCTTCCGCCGGACGCTGCACAGGGCCGGGCTGGAGGACCACGTGATCGCGATGGTGGGCCGGTCCCCGCAGGTCGCCGCCGCGTGGGGCGGTCCGCTGGGCTTCGTCTTCATCGACGGCGGGCACACCGACGAGCACGCGACGGGCGACTACGAGGGCTGGGCCCCGCACGTGGCCGAGGGCGGCACGCTGGTGATCCACGACGTGTTCCCGGACCCGGCCGACGGGGGTCAGGCCCCGTACCGGATCTACCTGCGCGCCCTGGCGTCCGGGGCCTTCGAGGAGGTCTCGGTGACGGATTCCCTGCGCGTGCTGCGGCGCACCGGCCCCGGCATCTGAGGGCCCGGGGCGTACGCGCCCACGGATGGAGCAGCATCCGCCTGCCGGGCAGTTCGTCGGATTAGCATCGCGGCGTGCGCAACGACGACAGCCCCTCGCCCCCGCCCCCCGAGTCCTCCGCGTCGGTCAGCCCGGACCGGCACTGGTTCACCCGCCGCTCCACCCTCGTCGTGGCGGCCGCCGCGCTGGCACCGGCCTGCCTGGCCGGCTGGGTGCTGACCCAGGCGCTGTCCGGCGCCGGGGCCGGCGGGCAGCCGCCGCAGGCCCGGCCGCTGCCCGCCTCCCACACGGCCAACGGGGACGCGAAGCCCAACGCGGCCGCGAGCGGGACGGACGCGGCGGCCGGGACGACGCCCTCCCCGGCCGCTCCCGTCCCCGCCGCTTCCCCGGCCCCGGCCAAGGGCCCCCTGTCCGGCCGGACGGTCGTCATCGACCCCGGCCACAACACGGGCAACTTCCAGCACGGCACCGAGATCAACCGGAAGGTGGACATCGGTACCGGCCGCAAGGAGTGCGACACCACCGGTACCACCACCAACTCGGGCTACATGGAAGCCGAGTTCACCTTCGACGTCTCCCAGCGGCTGAAGACCGTACTGGAGGCCCATGGCGTCAGGGTGGTCCTGACCCACCGCGCCGACCGGCCCTTCGGGCCGTGCATCGACGAGCGCGCCCGGATCGGCAACGAGGCGAAGGCCGATGCCGTGGTGTCCGTGCACGCCGACGGGGTCTCGGCGGGCAACCGCGGCTTCCACGTCATCCTCCCGGCCGCGGTCAAGGGCGGCGGCGCGGACACCGCGAAGATCGTGGGGCCCTCCCGGCAGCTCGGCGAGCGGATCGTCACGAACTTCGCCCGGACCACCGGCTCCTCCCCCGCCAACTACCTGGGCGCGGGTACCGGTTTGGACGTCCGCGACGATCTGGGCGGACTGAACCTGTCGACCCAGCCCAAGGTCTTCGTCGAATGCGGCAACATGCGTGACGCCAAGGACGCGGCGCTGCTGACGAGTCCGGAATGGCGGCAGAAGGCCGCCCAGGGCATCGCCGACGGCATCGTCGGGTTCCTGGGCGGGTAGTCCACGGGCAGCCCCGGCCGGGGCTGCTCGCCGCCCCGATCCTCTCGGCAGTGCGAGACGTCCGTACCATGGTGCCGCCCGCCCCGCTCCAGGCAAGAGCTGCGACCGCGGCACCACGAGACGACCGAGACCGAGAAGGACACCTAAGACGTGAACATCCGCTCCCTCACTCGAGGCGACGGCGTGGTGATCGGAGCAGCGGCGCTGCTGTTCATCGCCTCGTTCCTCGATTTCTACTCCACCACCGGCGGCGACCTCCCCGCCGCCTGGGACACCGACGCGTACCGCCTGGTGCTCCCCAGCGTCTTCCTGCTCGGTTTCATCGCGGCGGGCCTCCTCGTCGCCGCGCGATTCCAGCCGGAGACCCGCAAGGTGCTGGGCCTCCCCCTGGCGGCCTGGGGCACGGCGCTCGCCGTGTCGGCCGCCTGGTCGGCGCTGTGGGCGCTGATCACCTGCCCGAGCACCCTCGACCTGGGTGCCGGCGCGATCATCTCCTTCCTGGCCGCCCTGGCGCTGGCCGGCGTCGCCCTCTTCGGCGCGAAGGTCCCGGCGCTCGCCGGGGCCCTGGTGCCGGCGTCGGCGCCCACCGCCGTCCCGCCGTACGGGGGCGGCCAGCCGCTGCCGGGCGCCGGGTACGGCTACCCGGGCGGCCAGCAGCAGCCCTACGGGTCCACCCCGCAGCCGGTCCCGCCCTACGGCGGCACCCCGACTCCGGCCCCGGCCCCGGGCCCGCAGGACACGGGGCACCAGGCCCCCGCTCCGGAGCCGGCTCCCGCGGCCGACTTCACGCCGTTCTGGTTCGCCGTGCCCGTGGCCCGCCCCCTCTTCGCCGAGGACGGCTCGCCCACCCCGATCGCCGAACTCGCCCCCGGTACCTGGTACCTGGCCGTGGAGCAGCGCGGCGCCGGTGCGCTCGTCGCCCAGACCCAGGACGGCCGCCGCGGCGTCCTGAACGACACCTCGGGCATCCAGCGGGGCTGATCCCCGCCCCGGTCCGCACGGCCCCCCGCCCTTCCGGGCGGGGGGCCGTTGTTCTACAGTCACCTGACGCACCGTCAGGAACGGCTTCGCGGAGGGGACAGTACATGCGCCTCGGACTCGCACTCGGCTACTGGGGCCGCGGCCCCGACCCGGCCCACCTCGACCTCGCCGTCGAGGCCGAGCGGCTCGGCTACGACTCGGTGTGGACCGCCGAGGCCTGGGGCTCGGACGCCTTCACCCCGCTGACCTGGATCGCCGCGCACACCTCGCGGATCCGCCTCGGCACGGCCATCGCCCAGATGGCCGCCCGCAGCCCCACCGCGACCGCCATGCACGCGCTCACCCTGGACCACCTCTCCGGCGGACGGATGATGCTGGGCCTGGGCCTGTCCGGGCCGCAGGTCGTCGAGGGCTGGTACGGGCGGCCCTTCCCCGCGAGCCCGCTCACCGCGACCCGCGAGTACGTGGACGTCATCCGCCAGGTGCTGCGCCGCGAGGCCCCGGTCGCCCTGGACGGCCGCTTCCACGGCCACCCCTACCGCGGCGCGGACGGAACCGGCCTCGGCAAGGCGCTGCGGCCCATCACCCACCCGCTGCGCGCGGACCTGCCCGTGCTGCTCGGGGCGGAGGGCCCGAAGAACATCGCCCAGACGACGCGGATCGCGGACGGCTGGCTCCCCCTGTACTGGTCGCCCACCCGCACCGACGTCCACCAGGCCTCGCTGGCCGGCGTACCCGAGGGCTTCCTGATCGCGCCGATGACCCGCGCCACGGTGTGCGACGACGTCGCGGAGGGGCTGCTGCCGGTCAAGGCGATGCTCGGCTTCTACATCGGGGGCATGGGCCACGCGGCCCGCAACTTCCACGCCGACCTGATGGGGCGCATGGGCTACGAGGAAGAGGCCCGCCGCATCCAGGAGCTGTTCCTCGCCGGCCGCAAGGAGGAGGCGGTGCTGGCCGTCCCGGACGCCTTCGCCGACGAGATCTCGCTGGTCGGCCCGCGGGAACGGATCGCCGAACGGCTGGACCTGTGGCGCAAGGGCCCGGTCACCGACCTCCTCGTCACCGCCCCGGACCCGCACACCCTGCGCGTACTGGCGGAGCTCAACAGCTAGCCGGCGTCCTGCTCCGCCTGCGGTACGGCCTCCAGGAGTTCGCGCACGTCGAGCGGCATGACGGCGATCTCCATGGCTGCGCCGTCCCCGTACGCGCAGGTCACGATCCGCGAGCCGGGGTTGATGACGATGCCCTCCCTCACGGTGGGCATCCGCACCCCGGTGGCGCGGGCACCGGGCAGGGCCACGGGCTCGCCGCGCTCCGGGACCCAGCGGGCCTCGCCCGCCTCGGCGTACACCCTCCCGGGCCGCCAGCGGCCCCGGCCGGTCCGGGCCATGCCCGGGATCCCGGGCACGGGCCCGGCGGCCGTCCGCCGGAGGTGCTTGCGCCGCAGGAGCCACCCGGCCCCGGCGGCGGCGAGTACGGCCACCACGATCTCGATCACCCACCCATTGAAACAGGCCCGCGGCCCCGGGCGGGCCCTGGCCGGGGCGGTGGCGCCCGCTCCGGCCACGGCCTCCACGGGATCGGCGGCACAGGCCGCCCAGGGGTCCGCTAGCCGCCCAGTTGGGAGGTGCTGGGGACCTGGTCGGTGACGGGGGCCCCGGCGCTCTTGCCGGCGTCCTTCACCCCGTTGATGACCTTGTCGAAGGCGTCGATGTCCGCGTCGCCGGCCTGGCCCTTGCGGAGCTTGCTGCCGAGGCCCTTGAGGGACTCGATGCCCGCCGTCAGCGGACCCATCGCCTTCGACAGCAGCGGGTCGCCCTTGGCGTTGTCGGCGGCCGCCTTCAGCCGGTTGTACGCGAAGGCGCCCGCGAGCCCGGCCTTGATGAGGGCGAACGTACGGCCCTTGGCGCCCTTCTTGAACTTGCCCGCGCGGTACGGCTTCACGATCCACTGGTAGGTCGCCCCGGCCGCGAGCCCGGCGTTGGCGACGAAGCGCGTCTTGGCGAACTTCTGCTTCTCGGCGGAGGTGCTCGGCGAGGGCGTCACCGCCGCCTCGTCGGCCTCGGCCGCGGCGGGCTCGGCCGCCGCGAGGGCGGCCAGCTCCCCCATCGAGGCGGCGGAGAGCTCCTCCGCATGGCTCCTGGTGCCGGGGGCGTCGCTGCCGCATGCGGTGGCGCCGGCCATCAGGGCGGTGGACAGGACCACCGCCGTGACGGCGCGGCGGAATCGAAGGGTCGAGGGTAGGGACACGGTTTCCTCCGGGGACTGAGGTGTTCCCCGCAGCCTCACCCCGGCCCCGTGGCCGCACCACTTGGGGGACCCGTTCGGGTTTGCCCTGCGCCCGGGCGGCAAGACGCGCACCATGCCCACACACACCCGAGCAAGCGCACGCGGAAGCAGTCAGGCCGGGCGGGCCGTCGCACTCGTGGCGGACGTGCTGGCCTTCGTGATCGCCCTGTGGATCCTGCTCTACCTGCTGGACGCCAACCGGGGCAACGAGCTCGTGGAGTTCGTCCACGACACCGCGACCTGGCTGGCCGGCTGGTCGTACGACCTGTTCACCTTCAGCAAGGAATGGGTCCAGGTCGTCTTCGGCTACGGCCTGGCGGCCGTCGTCTACCTGCTCGTCGGCCACGCCGTGGCCGGCTGGCTCTACCGGCGCTGACCGGTCCGGACCGGACCGGGCCGGCCGGCTGGTCACCGCCGGCCCGGTCACCGGTCAGGCGCAGCAGTCGGGCTCCAGTCCGGCCGGGAGCGAAGTCCCGCCGAACACCTCGGTGGTGGCCTCGTCCCCGCCCAGCGCCGCCACGGCCAGCAGCAGGGACCCCGCGGTCCAGGTCGTCTGCTCCACCGGCCAGACCGCGTCGTCCTGGAACACGTACCCCGTCCAGTACATGCCGTTGTCGGCACGCAGGTGGGTGATCGACCGGAGCACCTCCAGCGCCCGGTCCGACTCCCCCGTCGCCCACAGGGCGAGCGCCAGCTCGCAGGACTCGCCGCCCGTCACCCACGGGTTCGGCAGCACGCAGCGCACCCCCAGGTCCGGCACGACGAACTCGTCCCAGCGGGCGTCGAGGCGCGCGGCGGCCTCGGCGCCCGTCAGCGCGCCGCCCAGGACCGGGTAGTACCAGTCCATCGAGTAGTGGTTCTTGTCGAGGAACCGCTCGGGATGGCGGCGGATGGCGTGCCGCAGCGCGCCCGCCGCCAGCTCCCAGTCGGGCTGCGGCTCCTCGCGGTGCTCGGCGATGGCCAGCGCGCAGCGCAGCGCCTGGTGGATGGAGGAGGAGCCGGTCAGCAGGGCGTCCGTGACGGGCGTGCCGTCGGACTCGCGCTTCCAGCCGATCTCGCCGCCCGGCTGCTGGAGCGCCAGGACGCACTCCACGGCCGCGAAGACGGCGGGCCACATCCGGTCGAGGAAGGCGTCGTCGCCGGTGGACAGGTAGTGGTGCCAGACGCCGACGGCTATGTACGCGGTGAAGTTGGTCTCGCGGCTGGGGTCCTGCGGCTCGGCGGTGTCCACGCCGTCCTCGCGGTCGGCGTAGGCCGCGTACCAGGAGCCGTCCCGGTTCTGGTGCCGGGCCAGCCACGCGTACGCCCGCTCGGCCGCCTCGTGCTCGCCGGCCACGTCCAGCGCCATCGCGGCCTCGGTGTGGTCCCAGGGGTCCAGGTGGTGGCCGCGGAACCACGGGATGGCCCCGTCGGCCCGCTGGGCGGCGAGGATGCCCGCCACCGTCTGGGCGGCCTCCCCGGCGGTCAGTACGCCGTCCAGGACGAGGTGTTCGGTACGTCCGGGGGAACTCACTGGACGTCGCCGGCCGGGAGGGCGGGCAGGTGCGGCTTGGTCGCGTACGCCACGAAGCTCTTGCCGATGACCGGGTTGAGGGCCTGCTCCGCGAGCCGCGTGGCCAGGGGCTTCTTCATGATGTCCCAGACCAGCAGCTTGTGGTACGCCTTGACCGGCAGCGCCTTGTCGTTGTCGACGCCGAAGGCGCACTTGAGCCACCAGTACGGGGAGTGCAGGCCGTGCGCGTGGTGGGTGCCGTACGGCTTGAGGCCGGCGGCCTCCATCTTGCCGAGCAGCTCGTCCGCCTTGTAGATGCGGATGTGGCCGCCCTCGACCTCGTGGTAGGCGTCGGAGAGCGCCCAGCAGATCTTCTCGGGGCCGTAGCGCGGCACGGTGACGGCGATGCGCCCGCCGGGCTTCAGCACGCGCACCATCTCGGCGAGCACGCCCTTGTCGTCGGGGATGTGCTCCATCACCTCGGAGATGATGACGACGTCGAAGGACTCGTCGGGGAAGGGCAGGGCGAGCGCGTCGCCCTCCATGGCGGTGGCGGTGGCCCCGGCCGGGGCCTCGCCCGCCTCCTTCATCGCGGCGAACCACTTGGCGACCTCGCGGATCTCCTCGCCGTTGCGGTCGACGGCGACCACCTGGGCGCCTCTCCGGTAGCACTCGAAGGCGTGCCGGCCTGCGCCGCAGCCCAGGTCGAGCACACGGTCGCCTGCGGCGAGCGGGAACCGGGAGAAATCGACGGTCAGCACGGGGTCCTGCCTTCGCGGTCGCGGGGGTTGCGGGGGGTACGGGGATTGCGGGGGTGGCTCATGGTTCGGGAGTGCGGCGGGTGCGGCAGGTCACCGCGAGCGGCGGGCACGGGCCGCCTGCTCGATGGCGGCCCGGTAGTGCCCGACGGTCCCCTCGGCGGCCTTCGCCCAGGTGAAGCGGGTCAGCACCCGCTCGCGTCCGGCGGCGCCGAGCCGGGCGCGCAGCTGCGGGTCGCCCAGCAGCCGGCCCAGCGCGGCGGCGAGGGCGCCCGCGTCGCCCGGCGGCACGGCGAGGCAGGTCTCGCCGTCGGGGCCGGCGACCTCGGGGATCGCCCCGCCGGTGGTGGCCACGAGCGGGGTGCCGGTGGCCATGGCTTCGGCCGCGGGCAGCGAGAAGCCCTCGTAGAGGGAGGGGACGCAGGAGACCTGCGCGCTGCGGACCAGGTCGACGAGTTCGGCGTCGGTGATGCCCTTGACGAAGCGGACCGCGTCCTGGAGGCCGTACGTCTCGATCGCGCGGGCGACCGGCCCCTTCTCGGCGCGCTTGCCGACCACGACCAGGTGGGCGTCGGGCCGTTCGGTGCGCAGCTTCGCCAGCGCCTCGACGAGGTGCACGAGGCCCTTGAGGGGGACGTCGGCGCTGGAGGTGGTGACGATGCGCCCCGGGACCTCGGCGACGGACCCGTCGGGCGACCACAGGTCGGTGTCGGCGCCGATGTGGACGACGTGGATGCGCTCGTCCCGGACGCCGAGGTGGTGGGCGATCTCCTGCTTGGAGGATCCCGACACGGTGAGGACCGACGGCAGCCTGCGGGCCACGCGGCCCTGCATGCGCGTGAAGCCGTACCAGCGGCGCACGGAGAGCCGCTTCTTGCGGTCCTTGGCGGCGTCGAGGTCCAGCTGCCGGTCGACGGTGATGGGGTGGTGGATCGTGGTGACCAGCGGCGCGCCGAGGTCGGCCAGCAGCCCGTAGCCGAGGGTCTGGTTGTCGTGGACGACGTCGAACTCCCCGGCGCGCGCGGCCAGGTGGCGGCGGGCGCGCAGCGAGAAGGTCAGCGGCTCGGGGAATCCGCCGGTCCACATGGTGGCGACCTCGACGGCGTCGATCCAGTCCCGGTACTCGTCGCGTCCCGGGGTGCGGAAAGGGTCCGGCTGGCGGTACAGGTCGAGGCTCGGGAGCTCGGTGAGCGAGGCGCCGGTGTCGAGCACCGGATAGGGCTGTGCGCCGATGACCTCGACCGAGTGCCCCAGCCGTACGAGCTCGCGCGAGAGGTGGCGGACGTAGACGCCCTGGCCACCGCAGAACGGGTTCCCCTTGTAGGTGAGGAGTGCGATGCGCAACGGGCGGTCGCCGTCGGTGGCGGAACCCGCGAAAGGGCTCGTCACCATGGCCTCAGCGGTCACTCTCGGCCCCCTTCTCCCTGCACTTTCGCCGGAGCGTAACCGCTCGGATAATGTAGAACAAGTTTCAGACTTGATCCGTCGAAGACCATTGAATCTACCGGCCGGAAACCACACCGTAAGAGGCGGAGCAGGTGATTCGCGCCACGGATGCGGCGCCTGCGATGCTGACCCCGGATCAGCCCGGGATCAGCGCCGCACCCGACCCCCGCAACGACACGGAACGCCATGGAACGGGACACATGACAGCGGAAGCGAAGGCCGTCACCACGTTGGCGTCCCCGCCCCTGACGGAGCGCCAGGAGGCGCGCCGCCGCCGGATCCTGCACGCCAGCGCCCAGCTGGCCAGCCGGGGCGGTTTCGACGCCGTGCAGATGCGCGAGGTCGCGGAGTCCTCCAGCGTGGCGCTGGGCACCCTGTACCGCTACTTCCCGTCCAAGGTGCACCTGCTGGTCGCGACCATGCAGGACCAGCTGCAGCACATGCACACCACGCTGCGCAAGCGCCCGCCGGCCGGCGAGGACCCGGCGGCGCGCGTCGCGGAGACCCTGATGCGGGCCTTCCGCGCCCTCCAGCGGGAACCGCACCTGGCGGACGCGATGGTGCGGGCGCTGACCTTCGCCGACCGCAGCGTGAGCCCCGAGGTGGACACCGTCTCCCGGCTGACCACGGCGATCATCCTGGACGCGATGGGCCTGGACGCCCCGCCGACGGCGGAACAGCTCTCGGCGGTCCGCGTCATCGAGCACACCTGGCACTCGGCTCTGATCACCTGGCTCTCGGGCCGCGCGTCCATCGCCCAGGTGAAGATCGACATCGAGACGGTCTGCCGCCTGATCGACCTGACGGCGCCAGAAAAGGCCTGATTCCGCCGGGGCGGACACCGTCGGAAACCCTTGGCGGCGCCGCGGCGGGCGTGGCTGCTGTCCGCGTCGGACGACAGCGGCGGACGGCGGAGGCGGGGCATGCCGGGCACGATGCACGACGACGAGGCCGACATCGACGAGGGGCTCGTCGGGCGGCTGGTCGCCGCCCAGTTCCCCGCGCGGGCCGGCCTGCCCGTCGCGAAGGTCCGCTCCGCGGGCACGGACAACGCCGTGTACCGGCTGGGCGAGGACCTGGCCGTGCGCCTGCCGCGCGTCCCGGACGCGCCCGGCAGGTCGCCGAGGAGCAGCGGTGGCCGCCGTACTTCGCGCCGCGCCTGCCGCTGGAGGTGCCGGTGGGCCGGGGCGTGCTTGGGCGAGGGCTTCGCCATGCCGTGGTCGGTGTACCGCTGGATCGACGGCCGGGACGCCTGCGAGGAGCCCCTGGCCGACCCGGCCGTGGCCGCGGCCGCCCTGGGCGGCTTCGTCGCCGCCCTGCGGAAGCGCGACGCCACGGGCGGGCCGCCGTCCTGGCGGGGCGTGCCGCTGAGCACCCGCGACGAGGAGGTCCGCGCGGCGGTCCGCGACCTGGGCGCGGACGGCACGCCCGACGCGGCCGCCGCCACGGCCGCCTGGGAGGAGGCCCTGCGGGCCCCCCGCTGGGAGGGCCGGCCCGTCTGGCTCCACGGCGACCTCCGGCCGGGGAACCTGCTGGGCCGGGGCGGCCGGCTGAGCGCGGTCATCGACTTCGGCGGGGTGGGCGTCGGCGACCCGGACTGCGACACGATGGCCGCCTGGACGGTGCTGCCCGCCGGGACGCGGGAGCCGTTCCGCGAGGCGGTCGGGGTGGACGACGCCACCTGGGCGCGCGGCCGGGGCTGGGCCCTGGCCTTCGGCCTGACGACGTACCACCACTACCGCGGCGCCAGGAACCCGGTCCTCGCGGAGGTCGCCCTCCGCGCGGTCCGCGAGGCCCTGTCCGACGACGCCCGAGCCCTGACCGCGTGAACCCTGACGGCGGACGCGACGCGGGCGGACGCGACGCAGGCCAGCGCGACGCCGCCCCGGCCGGGGCGGCCCGGCGGCCGTCGCGGGAGCCGTACGGGGCCGGGCGCCCGGGCCCGTACGGCCGGTGTCAGTCCTCCGGCGGGAAGACCGTCTCCCCCGTGCCCAGCAGGGTGATGACGATGGCTTCGACCGGGCAGCCCTCCGCCGCCGTCAGGACCGGTTCGTTCGCGTCCGTCTCCGCCGCGCGCGGGCGCGACTGGCGGGCCGAGTCGAGGGCGAAGCCTTCCGGGGCGTGGTTCACGCACATCCCCGAGCCGATGCAGACCCCGCGGTCCACCTCGACCTGCCAGCGGTCGCCCATCAGGCACCGGCCTCGTAGCCCGCGGGCAGGTGGATCATCTTGTGCTCCAGGTACTCGCTCAGGCCCTCCGGCCCGAACTCCCGCCCCAGGCCGCTGTTCTTGTAGCCGCCGAAGGGGCCCAGCATGTCCAGGCTGAAGGTGTTCACGTTGAAGGTGCCGGTGCGCACCTGCCGGGCGAAGTCGATGCCGTGCTCGACGTCCCCGGTCCACACACTGCCGCTGAGGCCGAACTCCGAGTCGTCGGCGACCCGCAGCGCCTCCGCCTCGTCCCCGTACGGGATCAGGCACACGACCGGGCCGAAGATCTCCTCACGGGCGATCCGCATGGAGTTGTCCACGTCCCCGAAGAGGGTGGGCTCGACGTACCAGCCCCGTTCCAGTGCGGCCGGGCGGCCGCCGCCCGCCAAAACCTTCGCGCCCTCCTCCTGGCCGATGCGGATGTAGTCCAGCGAGCGCTGCTGCTGGCGCCGCGCCACCAGCGGCCCGAGCTGCGTCGCGGGGTCCAGCGGGTCACCGACCACCAGCGCCCCGGCCGCGGCGGCGAGCGCCTCGGCGACCTCCTCGTAGCGGCTGCGCGGGGCGAGCACGCGCGTCTGGGCCACGCACGCCTGGCCGTTGTTCATCCAGGCCGCGGGGACGATCCCGGCGATCGCGGTGTCGAGGTCGGCGTCGGGCAGGATGACCGCCGCCGACTTGCCGCCCAGTTCGAGGGTGACGCGGGTCAGGTTGCGCGCGGCGACCTCCATGACGCGCTTGCCCGCGGCGACCGAGCCGGTGAAGGCGACCTTGTCGACGCCGGGGTGGCCGACGAGGTACTCGCTGACCTCGCGGTCGGCGGGCAGGATCGACAGCACGCCCTCCGGCAGCCCGGCCTCGCGCACGATGTCGGCGAGGATGTAGGAGTCGAGCGGGGACTCCGGGGAGGGCTTGAGGATCACCGTCGACCCGCTGAGCAGCGCGGGCGCGAGCTTGGCGGCGGCCACGAACTGCGGCACGTTCCACGGGATGACGGCCGCGACGACGCCGACCGGCTCCCGGCGCACCAGGATCGGGCCGAGCACGCCCTGGCGGTGCTCCTCGTAGGGGAAGGCGCGCGCGACGGTGATCGCGGCGTCGTAGACCATCATCGGGCCGAGCGCCTGGGCGAGGACGCTCCAGGAGTACGGGGACCCGTTCTGGGAGCTGATCGAGCGGGCGATCTCCTCGTGCCGGACGGCGATGGCGTCCTTGATCCGGGAGACGACGGCGATCCGCTCGTCGAGGGTCATCCGCGGCCAGGGCCCGGAGTCGAAGGCCCTGCGCGCCACCTCGACGGCCCGGTCGACGTCCGCCTTCGAGGCGTGCGGGACGGAGCCGATGACCTGCTCGGTGTGGGGGGAGACGATGCTGATCGTGTCGGTGCCCAGCGGATCCGTCCACTCCCCGCCGATGAACAGTTGTCCGTGTTCCACGAGCTCGGTCATGGCTGAGGCCTCCTGCGGCTTGGCGTTGCAGAACTGATACCAGTTCTAGTTAGAGGAGTCCACGGCCGGGACGGAACGGACGGGAAGATCCAACGACTGGTCAGGAAGCCCCGATGATGGTCGACTTGGGCTACTACTGAAACAAGTTCTCGTCAGCGGACAGGGGAGCCTCATGCCAGAGGACACGGACAGGGACACGGCCACCGCCTCGGCCACGGACACCGGCCCGGCCACGGGAGGGGAAGGGGGAGCGGGAGCGGACACCGGCAGCGGCTCCGCCGCGTCCCGCCCGGCACCACAGGTCACCGACCACGGCGGAGGCGTGTGGGGCATCAAGGTCCCCATCCCCGACAACCCCCTCGGGCACACCCTCGTCCACGTCCTCGACACCGGCCGCGGCCCGGTCCTCGTCGACACCGGCTGGGACGACCCCGAGTCCTGGGACACCCTCGTCGCCGGACTCGGCGCCCTCGGCATCGCGGTCTCCGAGGTCCACGGCGTGGTCATCACCCACCACCACCCCGACCACCACGGCCTGTCCGGCCGGGTCCGGGAGGCCTCCGGTGCCTGGATCGCCATGCACGCCGCCGACACCGAGGTCGTCGTACGGACCCGCTCCGCCGAGCCCGGCGTCTGGCTCGACTACATGGCCGGGAAGCTCGCCGCCGCCGGAGCCCCCGAGGAACACCTCGCCCCGCTGCGCGCCGCCCGCACCGGCGGCCGGATGCGGACCCTGCCCGGCCTGCGCGCCGCCGTCCCCGACCGGGAGATCGTCCCGGCCGAGCTGCTGCCCCTCGCCGGCCGCCGCCTGCGCGCCGTCTGGACCCCCGGACACACCCCCGGCCACGTCTGCCTGCACCTGGAGGAGCAGCACCCGGCGAACCTCCCCGGCAACGGCCGGCTCTTCTCGGGCGACCACCTGCTGCCCGGGATCTCCCCGCACATCGGCCTGTACGAGGACCCGGAGGACACCCGGGTCACCGACCCCCTCGGCGACTACCTCGACTCCCTCGAACGCATCGGCCGCCTCCGCCCGGCCGAGGTGCTCCCCGCACACCAGCACGCCTTCACCGACGCACCCGCCCGTGTCCGCGAACTGCTGGACCACCACGAGGAGCGGCTGACGGGGCTGTGGGCGCTGCTGGCCGAACCGCTGACCCCGTGGGGGCTTGCGGAGCGGATGGAGTGGAACCGGCCCTGGGCGCAGATCCCGCACGGCTCCCGCACCATCGCCGTCTCGGAAGCGGAGGCCCATCTGCGGCGGCTGGTGAAGACGGGCCGCGCGGAGGCGGTCCCGGGCAGCGACCCGGTCACCTACCGGGCGCTGTAGGAGCCGGAGGGCCGGGCCGCGGCCGGGTCCGGTAAGGGGCGCCCCCGGCCGGCACCACCCGGCGCCGCGGTCGTGGGCCGGTACAGTGAACCCGTCGTCCACACTTCCGTTCGGGGGGAAGCCGGTGCAGATCCGGCGCTGACCCGCAACCGTGACCCACTTCCGGCACCGCCCGGACGGGAAGCCGGAATGCCCCGTACCGGAGGTGCGCGGCTCGAGCCGCCGGGTCCTCCGGCGGTCGGCACCGTCGAGGTAAACGGAGCCGGAGCCCGGTGCCTGCGCGTGCCTGCCTCCCGCTCCCCAGCACGAGAGGCACCCGCCCCCATGAACGTCCGTCGCAGCGCCGCCGCGCTCGCCGCCTCCGCCGTGCTCTGCGTGGGCGCCGCCCCCGCCGCCCTCGCCGACACCGCGCCGCCCGCCTCCCCCTCGGCCCCGCCGGTGATCCCCTCCGGGCTGTTCGGCAAGAACGACCCGACCTACGACGGCGTGTGGCGGCAGTCCGTCGCCCTGCTCGCCCAGCACACCGCCGGCCTCGAGCCCGCCCAGCAGGCCGTCGACTGGCTGACCGCCCAGCAGTGCGCGAACGGCGGCTACGCCTCCTTCCGCGCCGACGCCGCCGCGCAGTGCGACGACAAGACGATGTACGACACGAACGCCACCGCGATGGCCGTGCAGGCGCTGAAGACGCTCGGCGGCCACGATGCGACGGTCAAGAAGGGCGTGGACTGGCTGAAGTCCGTCCAGAACGAGGACGGCGGCTGGGCCTACGTGCCCGGCAGCCCCAGCGAGGCCAACTCCACCTCCCTGGTGATCAGCGCACTGGCCGTGGCGGGCGAGAAGCCGGCCGAGGTCCGCTCGAAGGCGGGCAGGTCCGCGTACGAGGGTCTGCTCCCCTTCCAGCTGGGCTGCTCCGCGGAGCCCGCCGCCGACCGGGGCGCCTTCGCCTACCAGCCCGTCGACGGGAAGCTGCTCGCCAACGCCGACGCGACGGCCGCCGCCGCCCTGGCCGGGCTCGGCAAGGGCGCCGTCGTCGTCCCGGCCGCCGCCGACTCCCCGGCGACGGCGCTGGCCTGCCCGGCGGGCGCCACCGACCCGGCGGGCGCCGCCCAGGGCGCGGCCGGCTACCTGGCCGAGGCCCTGAAGAAGGACGGCCACCTGACGGCCGTCACCCCGGGCTCGGACCAGCCGGTGCCGGACACCGGCAACACCGCCGACGCGGTGATCGCCCTGGCCGCGGCCGGGCACAAGCAGTCGGCGGCGGGCGCGCTGGAGTGGCTCAAGACGAACTCGGCCGAGTGGTCGAAGGGCAGCCCGGCCGGCCTCGGCACCCTGATCCTCGCCGCGCACGCGACCGGCACCGACCCGAAGTCCTTCGGCGGCACCGACCTCGTCGCCGCCCTGAACGCGACCGGCCCTGCCCCGCAGGGCGCGAACACCGCCGCGACCGAGGTCGACGGCAAGCAGGACAAGCCCTCCGGCGGCCAGAACATCTGGTGGATCATCGGCGCGGGCGCCGCGGCCGGCGTCGGCATCGGCATCCTGCTCAGCGGCCGCCGGAAGAAGAACGAGCTCTGATGCGCCGCCGTCCGTCCGGGCGCTCCGGTGCCCTCGCCGTCCTCCTGGGCGTCGCCCTCGCCGCCCTGCTGGCCGCCGCCGCCCCGGCCATGGCGGCGGGCTACCGCTACTGGTCGTTCTGGGACGGTGCGGGCGACGGGACGTGGAAGTACGCCACTGCGGGCCCCTCGTCGGCCCGCCCGGCGGACGGCTCCGTCCAGGGCTTCCGCTTCGCGGTGAGCCGGGACGAGGCGACCGAGCGGGTCCAGCCGCGGGCCGCGGCGGACTTCGCGGCCGTCTGCTCCGGCACGGCCCCGGAGGCGGGCCGCAAGCGCGTGGCGCTGGTCGTCGACTTCGGCGTGCCGCAGGACGCCCCGGCCGGCGACGCCCCGCCGCAGGAGTCCCCGCGCACGGTGTGCGCGCAGGTCCCGCAGGACGCCACGACGGCCGAGGCCCTGGCCTCGGTGGCGAAGCCGCTGCGCTACAACAGCTCGGCGCTGCTGTGCGCGATCTCCGGCTACCCGAAGCAGGGTTGCGGCGACCAGGTCGCCGCCCCGGAGCCGGGCACCGGCACCGAAGCCCCGGCCACGGCCACGGCCGGAGCCGGGGCCGAGGGCGACGGCGGCGGCCCGTCGGCAGGCCTGCTGGCGGGCATCGCGGCGGTGGCGGCCCTGGCCGCGGCCGGCGTCTGGCAGTCCCGCCGCCGCACCCGATGACGTCCCCGGCCGCCACCCCGACCCCGCCCGGCACGCCACCCGCCGGCCCCCAGGGGGCGGCAGGGCCCGGCGGGACGCGGGCGGCCGGTGGTACGGGCCGGGACCGGGACCGGCCGGAGGCCGGGCTCCGCACGGTCGCAGCCGCGGGCGGTGACGCACCGCCGTCCCGCCGCAGCCGCCGCGTACGGCCCGGCCCCCCGCACGGGACCCCGTACGTCCCTCCCGCAGCGACCCGGGCCAACGCCCTGCACGCGGGGGCGTGGTGGCTGTGGGCGCTCGGGCTGGCCACCGCCGCCTCCCGCACCACCAACCCGCTCCTCCTCGGCCTGATCGTCGGCGTGGCCGGGTACGTCGTCGCGGCCCGCCGCACGGACGCCCCCTGGGCCCGCTCCTACGGGGCCTTCGTCAAGCTCGGCCTCTTCGTCATCGGCCTGCGCCTGGTCTTCTCCATGCTCCTCGGCTCCCCCATCCCCGGGTCGCACACCCTCTTCACGCTCCCCGAAGTGCCGCTGCCCGCCTGGGCCCAGGGCATCCGCTTCGGCGGCCGCGTCACGGCCGAGCAGCTGGTCTTCGCCTTCTACGACGGCGCCAAGCTGGCCACCCTGCTCATCTGCGTCGGCGCCGCGAACGCCCTGGCGAACCCGGCGCGGCTGCTGAAGTCCCTTCCCGCGGCCCTCTACGAGGCCGGGGTCGCCGTCGTCGTGGCCATGACCTTCGCGCCGAACATGGTCGCCGACGTCGTACGCCTGCGGACGGCCCGCCGGCTGCGCGGCCGCCCCACCGGCGGGGTGAAGGCCGTCCTCCAGATCGGCCTGCCCGTCCTGGAGGGCGCGCTGGAGCGGTCCGTGGCCATCGCCGCGTCCATGGACGCGCGCGGCTACGGCCGGACCGCGCAGGTCCCGCCGGCCGTCCGGCACACCACCAACGTCCTCACCCTCGGCGGCCTGCTCGGCATGTGCGCGGGCACGTACGGGCTGCTCGCCGCGGACGGCGCCGCGTACGGGCTGCCCGTGCTCGGCATCGGGTTCGTCCTCGCCCTGGCGGGGCTGCGGCTCGGCGGGCGCCGCTCGGTACGGACCCGCTACCGGCCCGACCGCTGGGGGGCGCGGGCCTGGCTGGTCTCCGCTTCGGGCGCGGCCGTCGCCGCCCTGGCCATCTGGTTCTCCGGCACCGATCCGCAGGCCATGCGGCCGGGCGTGGTCCCGCTGGTCGTCCCCGGGCTGCCGCTGTGGCCGGCGGCGGCGGTCCTGATCGGCCTGCTTCCCGCCTTCGTGGCACCCGTACCGCCCAAGGAGGCTTCGCAGTGATCCGCTTCGAACAGGTGTCGGTGACCTACCAGGGCGCGGCCGGGCCTTCCCTCCAGGGCGTCGACCTGGTGGTCCCGGAGGGCGAGCTGACGCTCCTGGTCGGCCCGTCGGGGGTGGGCAAGTCCACCCTGCTGGGGGCGGTGTCGGGGCTGGTACCGCACTTCACGGGCGGCACCCTGCGCGGGCGGGTGACGGTGGCCGGCCGGGACACCCGTACGCACAAGCCGCGCGAGCTCGCGGACGTGGTCGGCACCGTCGGACAGGATCCGCTGGCCCACTTCGTGACGGACGTGGTCGAGGACGAGCTGGCCTACGGGATGGAGTCCCTGGGCCTTCCGCCCGCCGTGATGCGCCGCCGGGTGGAGGAGACCCTGGACCTGCTGGGCCTGAACGAGCTGCGCGACCGCCCCATCGCCACCCTGTCGGGCGGCCAGCAGCAGCGGGTCGCGATCGGCTCGGTCCTGACCCCGCACCCGAAGGTCCTGGTCCTGGACGAACCGACCTCGGCGCTGGACCCGGCGGCGGCCGAGGAGGTCCTCGCCGTCCTCCAGCGGCTCGTCCACGACCTGGGGACGACCGTCCTGATGGCGGAGCACCGGCTGGAGCGGGTGGTCCAGTACGCCGACCAGGTGCTCCTGCTGCCCTCGCCGGGCGCGGCCCCCGTCCTCGGCCCCCCGGCCGAGATCATGGCCGTCTCCCCGGTGCACCCGCCGGTGGTCTCCCTGGGCCGCCTCGCGGGCTGGTCCCCCCTCCCCCTCTCGGTCCGCGACGCCCGCCGGCTGTCCACCCCCCTCCGCGCCCGCCTGTCGGCTGCCGCCGCACCCCCGGCTGCGGCTCCGGCTCCGGCTCCGGCTCCGGGGAACCCCGTACCCCCTCCGTCCGTACCGACCCTCACGCCCGCTTCCCAGGGGTCCGGGGGCGGAGCACCCAGGGGCGGAGTACGCCCCGGCCTTTTCACGCGGCTCCGCCGGACCAGGCCGGCCCCGCCCGCAGCCCCCGGCCAGGACGCGGCGCGGCTCCGCCGGAGCAGGCCGGCCCCCGCAGCCGCCGGCCGGGAAGTCGCCGAGGCCCGCAACCTCGGGGTACGCCGCGGCCGGGCCGAAACCCTCCGCGGGATCGACCTCACGGTCGCCGCGGGCGAGACCGTCGCCCTGATGGGCCGCAACGGCGCCGGCAAGTCCACCCTGCTCTCGGCCCTGGTAGGCACGGTCGCCCCCGCCACCGGCGAGGTGACCGTCGGCGGCAGGGCCCCGCACCGGACCCCGCCGCCGGAGATGGTCCGCCACGTCGGCCTCGTCCCGCAGGAGCCCCGCGACCTGCTCTACGCCGACACGGTGGCGGCCGAGTGCGCCGCGGCCGACGCGGACGCCGGCGCGGCCCCCGGGACCTGCCGCGACCTGGTCTCGGCCCTGCTCCCCGACGTCCCCGACGACACCCACCCGCGGGACCTGTCCGAGGGCCAGCGCCTGGCCCTCGCCCTGGCCCTGGTCCTGACCGGCCGTCCGGCGCTGCTCCTCCTCGACGAGCCGACGCGCGGCCTGGACTACGCCGCCAAGCTCCGCCTGATCGAGATCCTGCGGACCCTGGCGGCCGAGGGCCACGCCATCGTCCTGGCCACGCACGACGTGGAGCTGGCCGCCGAGCTGGCCCACCGCGTGGTGATCCTGGCGGGCGGCGAGGTCGTCGCCGACGGCCCGACCGCCGAGGTCGTCGTCTCCTCGCCCGCCTTCGCGCCGCAGGTGGCGAAGATCCTGGCGCCGGGCCACTGGCTCACGGTGAGCCAGGTCGCCACGGCCCTGTCAGCGGCGGAGGCCCCGTGAGCCGCCCGGTGAGGATCGGCCCGCGGGCGGCGGCCGCCCTGGTCCTGGTCACCCTGATCGGCATCGCGGCCTTCGGCTGGCCGCTGCTCGCCGACCGCCGGTCCGGCCTCGCCCACTCCCAGGACGCCCCCTGGCTCTTCGCGGCCCTGCTGCCCCTCCTCGTCGCCGTGGTGGTGGCGACGATCGCCGATGACGGGATGGACTCCAAGGCGGTGGCGATGCTCGGCGTGCTGGCCGCGGTCGGGGCGGCGCTGAGGCCGCTGGGCGCGGGGACGGCCGGCCTGGAGCCGATGTTCTTCCTGATGGTGCTGAGCGGCCGCGTCCTGGGGCCGGGCTTCGGCTTCGTGCTGGGCTCGGTGACGATGTTCGCGTCCGCCCTGCTGACGGGAGGCGTCGGGCCGTGGATGCCGTTCCAGATGCTGGCCCTCGGCTGGTTCTCGCTGGGCGCCGGTCTGCTCCCGGGGCCGGAGCGGATCCGGGGCCGGGCGGAGCTGCTGATGCTGGCGGCGTACGGCTTCGTGGGTTCGTTCGCGTACGGCACGATCATGAACCTTCAGGGCTGGGTGATCCTGCAGGGCATGGGGCAGGGCATCTCCTTCCACCCCGGGGAGCCGGTGTCGGCGAACCTGGCGCGCTTCGTCGCGTACTGCCTGGCGACCTCGGTGGGCTGGGACCTGGGCCGGGCCGCGCTGACCGTCGTCCTGACGCTCTCCCTGGGTGCCACGCTGCTGAAGGCACTGCGGCGGGCGACGCGGAAAGCTGCCTTCGACGCACCCGTGGCCTTCGAATCCGAGGGTAGAAGTGGCCCGGACCACACCCCTCAAAGGGGTACAAACGACTCCATCAAGTGACATCCGGGCCTCTCGCC
>NZ_JBHXRK010000031.1:0-84317 GCF_042716875.1 Streptomyces sp. NPDC058646
TTCCCCGCCCCCGGGCGGGGGGCCCCCCCCGGGGGGGCGGGCGGGTACCCCTCTACCGGGCCCCCACCGCACGGCATGCGCGACAACCCCCCTTGGCAAAGACAGGGGGGTTGTCGCGCATGCCGTGCGGGGTGGGGCGGAGGCCCCAGTCGATCCGGTCCTGCGTGATGACCTGGATTCCGTTGGTCCCGGTCGGGGACACTCACGCCGTTGCACGCGCCGTGTACCCCAGCGGAGGGCGTAGGCGTGTAGTGCATCCTGGCCCATCCCTTCACCGGACTCGGCGAGCACGTGGAGGCGGCGAGGAAGACGGCTCCGGGCGAGCCCTCACCGCCCGCCCACGGGCTCGCGGGCGGGCGGTGAGGGCGGGCGGGATCGACGACGGCGTCAGAGCTTGGCGGGGAAACGGTCCCATGCGCGGTGCGCGCCCAGCGCCCGCGTCAGCTCCTCCACCAGCGCCGTGCTGGTCCGGCCGGTGGCGATGCCCGGTTCGTCCGCGGTGATGCCGGCGGATTCGAGGAGTCGCTCCGCTCCGTTCCAGCCGCCGATGGCCTTGCCGTGGCGGTACGCCTCGGTGAGGAGCAGCAGGACGCGCGGGTCGACGGCGTGCGGGGGCTGAGCGGTTCCGGCCTTGGCGTCGCGGGCGTCATAGGCATCGGCACCCGCCTGGGGCTCACCCGCCACGAGGAGAGCGTCGAATTCGACGGAGCGGGCGGTGGCGTAGGTCCGCTGGATGGCGATCGGGTCGCCGTCAGGGTCGAGAGTGCCGCCGGTCGGGGCGATGACGAGCGGCACCATGCCGGCGTCCAGGATGGCCTGCCGGGCCGTGCGCACGCCGTCCAGGTCCGCCTCCGCGTCGGCGATGATGCCGATCACGCGTCCGTCGGTCGGCCAGGTCCTGCCCATCTGGGAGAGAGACGGGCTGGGTTCGGGCTCGGCGAGCGGCTCGGTGGCCGCGGGGGCCGGCAGGCCGAGTCCGGCGGCGACCTCCTCGCACAGTTCTGTGTCGATATGCGCGAGGACCTGGAGGGTCCGTTCCTTGATGGCCTGCTCGTAACACTTGTTCAGTTCGAAGGTGTAGGCGGCGATGATGTGTTCACGCTCGGGCGGGGTCATGCTGAGCCAGAAGAGCCGCGGTTGGGTGAAGTGGTCCGAGAACGAGGAGGGTGCCTCGCGGACCTTGCTCGCCGCCGGAACCTTCACGGGTGTCTCGGTGAAGGCGCTCATGTCGGCGCCGGCGAGGAAGGGGCAGCCGGCGTCGAGGCTGTTGGGGTGATAGGGGGCCACGCCGGTGTGGACGGCGGTCTGGTGCATGCCGTCGCGGAGCATGTCGTTGACGGGCGCGTGCGGACGGTTGATCGGGATCTGCCCGAAGTTGGGGCCGCCGAGCCGGCTGATCTGCGTATCGAGGTAGGAGAAGAGCCGCCCGGCGAGCAGGGGGTCGTCGGTGACGTCGATGCCGGGGACCAGGTGGCCGGGGTGGAAGGCGACCTGCTCGGTCTCGGCGAAGTAGTTCTTGGTGTTCGCGTTCAGTGTCATCAGCCCGATCGGCTGGACCGGCGAGAGCTCCTCCGGCACGAACTTCGTCGGGTCGAGGAGGTCGATCCCCTCGAACATCTGGTCCGGGGTGTCGGGGAAGACCTGGATGCCCAGCTCCCACTGCGGGAACGCACCTGATTCGATGGCGTCGAAAAGGTCCCGGCGGTGGAAGTCGGGATCCATCCCATTGATCAGCTGTGCTTCCTCCCAGACCAGCGAGTGGACGCCCAGCTTCGGCTTCCAGTGGAACTTCACCAGAACGCTCTCCTCGGCCGCGTTCACCAGCCGGAAGGTGTGGACTCCGAAGCCCTCCATCATCCGGTAGGACCGTGGGATCCCGCGGTCGGACATGTTCCAGAGGGTGTGGTGGGTGGCCTCGGTGTGCAGCGAGACGAAGTCCCAGAAGGTGTCGTGGGCGCTCTGCGCCTGGGGGATCTCCCGGTCCGGATGCGGCTTCGCGGCGTGGACGACGTCGGGGAACTTGATCGCGTCCTGAATGAAGAACACCGGGATGTTGTTGCCGACCAGGTCGAAGGTGCCCTCCTCTGTGTAGAACTTCGTTGCGAACCCGCGGGTATCACGCACCGTGTCCGCCGAGCCCCGCGAGCCGAGGACGGTGGAGAACCTGACGAACACCGGCGTCTCCACGTCCTTGGCCAGGAACGCCGCCTTGGACACCTCGCCCGCCGTGCCGTACCCCTGGAAGACACCGTGGGCAGCTGCACCCCGGGCGTGGACCACTCGCTCCGGGATCCGCTCATGGTCGAAATGCGTGATCTTCTCGCGCAGATGATGGTCCTGCAGGAGTACCGGGCCGCGCGCGCCGGCCTTGAGCGAGTGATCGGTGTCAGCCAGACGAGCCCCCTGGGCCGTGGTCAGATACGCGCCGCTCTGCGCCACGCGCGCCTGGTCCGCTCCGGTGGGCTGCCCCGTGGGGCTCACCGTCTCAGGGCCGTCCTGGTCCTGCTTCGGCGGCAGCGGTTCCCCCGGTTGCATGGGCTCGGCCACGGGCGGGGGTACCGGGCCCGGCCGGCCCGGCAGTTCGTTCCTGGAGGCGTCTGCTGCCGACTGCTGGTGCTTCGTCATCGTCATTCTCCTTAGGGGCGCAGGCGTGGTGCGGGGCCATGGCAATGCCCCGATGCGGCCAGCGGGCTCTGCTCTCCTGACCGCGGACGGGGACTGCGTGCAAGCGGGACATGTGCATCCGAGCGCAGCAGGTCACGGGAGGGGGGTGCCGCCGGTGGCGTTGACGATCTCCTCGGTGACGTAGCCGGCTCGGGGTGAGGCCTGGAAGACGTAGGCAGGAGCCATCTCCGCCGGCTGGGCCACTCGGCCCGGGGGCGACTGCTCGCCGAACTCCGTGACGTCGGGCATGGCCGCCGGGATCAGGAGCGTCCGGACCGGCCCGGGGGCGACGGCGTTCACGCGGATGCCGCGCTCGGGCGAGCATCTGCGCCAGCCCCTGGGTGAAGGAGATGACCGCCGACTTCGCCATCGCGTGTCGAGCAGGTGGGGGCTGGGCCGGTAGCCCTGCACCGAGGCGGTGTTGATGATCGAGCCGCCACGCGGAATGTGGGCCAGGGCCGCGCGGGAGAGCCAGAACATCCCGTACAGGTTGGTCTTCATCATCCCCACGTGACCACGGCTGTCCGGTCCAGGAGTACGTCGTGCCCCTGGTAGGAATCCTCGCCGTGATCGGGGCGGCGTGGGTGGCGGGTGACGGGGTCGGAAACGCCGGGTGCTTTCTGGGACGACATTCGTTTCTCGGTCTCCGGGTCTCGCAGGGGCGGGGCCGTGGGTCACCTCGCCGGATAGGGGGCAGCCTTGAGGTGGCGGGCGAGGTGGGCGGTATTCGCGGCCAGGGTGGCTGTGGCGGCGGCGGTCTTGTCAGGGGTCTTGTCGAGGTCCTGGTAGTCGGTGCCCTGCATGGCTTCGCCGACCCAGTAGGTGACGGCGTTCGGGGCGAGGGTGAAGCCGGCGTCGTCGAGGCCCTGGAAGAGGTCGGCGCTGACCTTGTGGGCGCCGTCCTCGTTGCCGACGACGCAGACCGCGGCGACCTTGCCGTAGGTGAGCATGCGGCCTTCGTCGTCGGTCTCGGAGATCTCGGCGTTCAGCCGCTCCAGTACCCGCTGCGCGATGCTGGACGGGTGGCCGAGCCAGATGGGGGTGGACAAGATGAGGATGTCGGCGCCCAGGATCGTGTCCCGGATCTCTGGCCAGGCGTCCCCGTCGCCCATGTCGGTCTTCACCCCGGGCTTCACGTCGTGGTCGGCGATCCGGATCGTCCTGCCCGTGACGCCGTGCTCGGCGAGCGCGGCCATCGTCTGTTCGGCCAGCAGCTGGGAGCTCGAGGGGGCGGGGGAGGGCGAGAGGGTGCAGACGAGGGCGACAGCACGGAGCGGGGTGTGAGGGTTGGGGTCCATGATGTCCGGCTACCCGCACACCCCGCTTTGATGTGGCAAGCGGCCCCATTCATCCGTTTTGGCTCGTTCAGCCGGAGTGTCTGTGGGACACCAGGACGCCAGGACCCCGAGCCAGAGCTGGTGGTCTGTGGTCGGTGATGGCCGGATTGATGGTGGACCCCTCGTCGGCGGGGACGTTCGGCATGATCAGGGACTGCCCGGAGGCCACCCCGTGGACCGGGGCACGGTCGTGCTGTGCCCCGGGGCCCCGCGTCGTGGACGTCAGTTGCTGACGTCGTTGTTGAAGCGCTTCGAGCAGTCCTGCTGCGCCTGCTGTGTCTGCGCCTTGTTGAGGCAGGCCTGCAGGTCCTTGCCCTCGTCGGAGCTGAGGACGGATATGCCGACGGCGATGAGGATTCCCGCGATGACGACCGTCACGGCACCCAGGGTGATGCCGGTGATGGCCATGCCGCGGCCGCCGGCGGCGCCGCTGCGGGCTCTGCGGAGGGCGGCTATGCCCAGACCGATGGCCACCAGCGCCAGCGGAATGCCCACGAACCACAGCCACAGCAGCAGCAGGGATGCGATGCCGGTGACCAGCGCGGCCACGGCCAGGCCGTTGCCGGCCCTGGCCGGGGCGGAGGCGGCAGGGGACTGGGAGCCGGTTTGTTCGGGGGAGCGGTAGGCGTCGGACATGAGGCAGGGCCTTTCGTGTGACGGCTGATGGGCAACTTGCCGTGCAGGTACCGATGTTCAGCCCGTCTGCCACGGACTGGCAGGCGCAAACCCACCCGGCGGCTCGCCTGTACCCGCGGTCCTGTTCCACCCCCGAGGATCGGGCGGGGGGGTTCATTGAGCGCCCTCACCTCCGTGTCAGCTCTGCGATGGCGGGGGTAGGCGGGCCAAGATGGGACCGCTGTGCGCCGGCATACCGTCGGCGAACGGATGACCACTACACGCGCAGGAGGACGAACGTGAACGGTGACGAGCAGGCGAGCGAGGAAGTCCGGAAGATGCGGCAGGAGGCCGAGGAACTGGAACTGGAAGCACAGCGCTCCAGTGATCCCGCCGAGCGGGAGCAGCTGATGGAGAAGGCCGTGGGCATCCGCGCGAAGTGCGAGGAGAGGGGTGGCCCGGAGAGCGCCACCATGGACCCCATGTAGGCGTGTGACGGATGAGCAGCTGACGGGGCGGGACCTGCCGGGCCGGATCAGCTGGGGACCGTCCTGGCCACGTGGCCGGTGACCAGGACCGGAAGTCCCGAGTGCGAAGGCAACCGGGTGGCGGACAAAACGGTGTGGCGCCGGTGTGACGGCAAGAGGAGAGGTGGCCGTGCTCGTGAACTACACGGGGGCGACAGGAGCCGCGTGGCTCCTGTTGCTGATCGCCGCCGCTCTACGCCTTCGCCCCGGCCGGCCACTGGTGCCCGCCCCGCTCGGCCGGCGGCTCTCTCCCGTCGAGACGGGCCTGCTGCGCGGGGGCGGACGAGGTGCGGTGCAGACCGGGCTGGTCGAGTTGTATCTGGCCGGTTCGGTCGAGGCCGGATGGCGGCAGACCGTCCAACCCGGCAAGGCCCGGCTGCCGCGCGGCTGCTCCGAAGTGGCCCGCGCCCAGTACCACGTGCTCTACCGACCCTTGCACCCGCGCCACCTGGAAGGTACGGAGCGGGTGCAACGTGCCGTCCAGGGGGTGTCCACGGAACTGGAGCGCGCACGGCTGGTCGTGTCCCGCAAGCGCGTGCGGGTCGTACGGAGCCTGCTGCTGGCGGTCCTCGCCGCCGCCCTGCTCGGAGCCGTAACGGGCGGCCAGACCGCGGTGTGGCTGCTGCTCGACCTCCTCGCCGCCGCCGGCGCGGTGGCCTTGTGGGTATGGCCCCGGCGCACCCTGCGCGGCACGAAGCTGCTCGCCCAGCTGCGCCGCGACCACACGGGAGTCCGCCGGGCGACCGGGAACCGGCCGGACGAGCTGCTGCTGAGCGTCGCGCTGTTCGGCGTCCCGGCGCTCCGCTCCCAGCTCCCCCGGTTCGCCGAGGAGAGCGGCCTTTTGACCCGCGCCCCGAAGGAGCCCATGGACCGGGGCGGCGGGTCCGGCGACGCGTACTCGAGTTGTGGGGGCTGAGAGATGGTTTGTTGCAGCCGGTCCACCGATACGTGCGGCCGCCACCGGACCGCCGCCCGCATTCCCGCGGACGAGGTCTACGGAACGTCAAGCATGGTTGAGGGTGCACCTATGAGCAGCGCGGGTCGATGACGCCTGTGCGCCCATGCGAGAGACCACGGGACCCCACGCCTCCGTGTCGCCCGCCGCGCCGGACGGTACGGGGTCGTTGACCGTGCCGCGTCCTCAAGCAATCCTCTGAAGGCTGTCCAGTCGATGGACAACCAGTTGATCTGTTGCCTGGTTTCGATGCCTGATCATCCGCCGATCCGGCGGGGAACACGGGGGAGTTGAACCATGACGAGCTTGTCTCGGACGGCTGTGGGCGTGCTGGGTGCAGCCGGAATCGTTGCTTCATCACTGATCACGGCCCCCACCGCGCAAGCCGCGAGCGGTGGCGGCTGTGCCCAGTACTCGGAGGGTTACCAGCGGGCCACCTACGTGGACTGGAAGTCCTGCCTCAGCGCACCACGGCCGGGCATCGGACGGCCCGACGCCTACGTCACGCTGCGCTCCGGACACCCCGCCTGCAAGATCGTCGTCCGGGTGTTGCGGACAGGCGACTCGAAGGTGATGTCGCTGAAGACCTACGACTGTCCCTCGGGCGGAATTCGGATGCAGCGCTTCGCCGCACCGGACTTCCGCGGAGACAATGCTGTGCCCGGCAGGGCGTACGCGACCTACACGTCCATCATGTGGACCGGCAGCCAGACGGCCACCCTGCCCCTGAAGAGTCCCTGGCTGAAGCTTCCGTAGAGCGGGTCGACCAGGGCCGTACCGTGACGTGCCGTTGCCATACCGATCATGGAGTCTGTCGATCGAACGGGAGTCTCGATCGGGTGATCGCGGGCACTGCCCGGCGTGAGAGCAGGACCTGGCGGTACGCGGGGAAAATCCAGGGGAGCGGACGGCCGCGCGCTGCTACGGTCGGGCGCTATGAGCTGGCTTCCCGATGACTTCGTCCATCCCGTCCTGGTACCGCTGCCGGGCAGTGGTCATCACCTGCGGCCGATCCGGGAGGCGGACACCCCGCTCGACTATCCGGCTGTGATGGGTTCGCGCGAGCGGCTGTGGACCATCTTCGGCCCAGCCTGGGGCTGGCCCGCAGCCACCATGACCTACGAGGCCGACCAGGCCGACCTGTTGCGGCACGAGAAGGAGATCGCCGCACACCAGTCTTTCAACTACGCGCTGTTCGACGCGGCGGAGACTGCTCTGCTCGGCTGCGTCTACATCGACCCACCGGAGAGGGCCGGCGCGGACGGCGAGATCTCCTGGTGGGTGGTGGACGAGCTGGTGGACAGCAAGGTCGAGCAGGCCCTCGACGAGCTGGTGCCGCGGTGGATCGCCGCCGACTGGCCGTTCGAGCAGCCGCGCTTCCTCGGCCGAGAGATCTCCTGGTCGGACTGGCTCGCCCTGCCGGAGCACCCCGACGCGTAAGTAGCTTTTGTCGCAATGCTCGGGGGGCCCGGAAACGTACTGCCACCGGGCGATGCTGACGCGATCGGCCATCTCGTGGACAACGGCATCAAGTGGCGGGCGATGCCAGCCGACTTCCCGCCGGGGGACCGGGTCCATGCGTTTGTCCGCACCACCTCTGACGCGTCAGCATCCGGGGTCGTAGAGCGCCCGCAGCCACGGTTCCCGGACGGCGGGCATCCGCGCGAGCGTGTACCGGAACGCCTCCCAGGACGGCTGGAACGGGTAGTACGGGTGCGGCGGCAGCGGGTCGTCCCGCTCCACGCCAGCCGGCAGCCCGCCGACCACCGGCAGCCGGGTCCGGTGTGGAGGGAAGGCGAGCTCGGCCCAGAGCGCGGCATCCATAGGGACCGGCACCGCCCCGGCACGTGGCTGCCACATGTCTCCGGTCTGTGGATGGATGGGCACCAGCACCAGGTCAGTGGCCTCCTGGCCGAACCCCGGCCCCGCCAGGCCCAGCTGCTTCGCACCTTTCCCGGCGGGCAGCAGCGCGCCGAGTGCCAGGCCGAGGAGCTCAGCAACCGGCCCGGGCGCCACCTCGACCGGCGCGCCCCCGGCGGCCACCACCACCTGGGCGAGAGCCGCACCCGCCGGGATGTCCCGGTACGCGCTCAGCCGGTGCCGCAGCGCTCCGGTGGCGAGCAGTTCCGCCCACTCCATGATCGGCCGCTCCGGTGGACCGGGCAGCCGCACCACCGCCTGCGGGACGAGCCGGACGACCTGCCAGCACCCGCAGTCGTCCATCCTCGTACCCACCGGCAGATCGCAGCCCGAGCAGGCGAGGTTCGGCCCGTCCCTCCCGTCGATCCCCATGCAGTAGCCCCCGGCCCGCTCGAGGATCAGCTCGGTGCCACGCATGTCGCCGGGCGCGAGGAGGACGGTGTCCAACGGTCCGTTGGACCGCGCGCCGAACGGCGCGAAAAGCCCCCGCTCCGCCGCCTCGCGGGCCCCGGCCTCGTCCCACTGCCCCCACGGGGGCCCGTACGGCGCGGGGTCGACGGCGTAGGACCCGGCCTCCAGCAGCGGCGGGTGCAGCCTCTCCCAGTGGGTGCCGGCCAGCTGGATCGGCAATGCCACCTCCGACACCGCCGCTGTCAGGACCGCACCGCAGCCCGCACAACCGAACACCGCCAAGTCGGCCCCTCCCGCCGTTGGAACCCCTGCATCCCACCAAGCGGGCGGACCGGGCAGCAAGGGGTTTTCAGACGACGCCGAACGTCCCACCGACAGGCAGAGCGGGCCTCGCCGTCCCGGTCGCAGCCTCGGAAAGGCCGGCAGCCGCGCCGGACTGCGTCGCTGCACGTGATTCTTTCCGTCGGTCAGGCGTCCATGGTGTGGCCTGTGCCGACGAGACACTGCAGCGTCGGGGGGAGGTGAAGACGGACGATGTCCCGGACCAGCACGATCGGGCCGCCGAGCTGGATGCGGGCGCGGACGACCAGCTCACGGCCGCCCCCCAGCCGAAGCGCTTCGGTGCGAAGCAGAGTCACATCACCGGCTGCGAGGACGCGTACTCCGCGCTCCGCACGAGGAAGTAGAACCCACCCCATGACCACACCCCCGCAGCGGACCGCCAGGCCCGGTCGCAAGACGACAGCCGCCGCCCTCACCGCCGCAGCCGCTCTCGGCGGCCTGCACCTGTGGCTGAACACCAACGCGTTCGGCAACTCGGCCCCAGCGGGGGCATGGTGACTGCGGAGTCCGCCGAGGCGGTACTCCCGGAGCCCGGCAGGCTCTCCGACCGCAAAGGCCCGAGGTCCGGCGCCGACGACGGAAACACCCAGTTCGACTGTGTCATCGAGCGCAAGGCGGCGGCCCTTCCGGGCTCCGGCACACAGACCCTCCACATCCAGGGAACCAGCGAGCGCGGCGACTTCGCCTTCACAGGCACGCACTGGCCCGATCCTCGGCAGTCTCCTTCTTCCCGGGCGGCGGCGCCGCCTCCGGCCGTGCCTGGGTTCTCCTCCCGCGGACATGTACGGACCGCCAGGCCGGGCCGGTCTGGTCGAGGCATACGCACCGGACAACGCGGACGCCACTCAGCTGGTCAGGCTGCTGACCGGCACAGCCAGCCAGCCAGCCAGCCAGGCCAGCGACCGCGCCGGGAAGGCCACCTACTTCGCCATGGAGCCGGGCGTCCGGTACAACGAAGCGTTTGCATCCGGTGCACCCGCCCCGAATGACCTGTTCAACGCGTTCACCAAGGAGGCAAGAACCAAGTTCGGCTGCCGCACACCGTGACCGGGAGGGACGGGGCTCACGTGGAAGGGGAGCCTGAAGAAGCCTTGGCGGAGCTGGAGAGGCGGGCGCGCGCCTACACACCGGAGCACCCGAGGAGCCCCGAGCGGCGCCGTCTCTTCCACGACGGCGACGGTTTTCTGCTGGTCGTCGACGGCGCGTACCAGTCCTACGCCACCTGCTTCTCCGCTGCCGAACTCCTGGACGACACAGACCGCCCTCCATCGCCGTAGCCCCCGCCCCTGCCGCCGGCCCCGGCTCCGCCGTCGGTGGAGCCGGGGCCGGCGTACCGGTGAGACCAGCCTGGCGGGGACGCAGCGACCTCCCTTGACAGGAAGATGCGGCGGGGCGGCGCAGGTCGCATTGCTGGATCGCGACCGGCGCCGTCACCACCGTGGCCTGCAGGTGGGGCTACGCGGGGGTAGGTCCGGGGGAGTGGGCGGGCAGGGCGAGGCGGGATCCTAGACGGAGGCGCATCTCTTCGGCGGCCTGGCGTACCTCTCCGGAGCGGCCCTCTTCTTCGAGCGCGCCGAGAAGCATCATGATCGCTCGTGCTTCGTCTCCGGTGATCAGCTTCAGCCGGGTCTCGGCCGAGGCGTCCAGGAGTACGCCGAGGAAGTCTTCGTCGTCCATGTCCATGCCGGGACAACGCGATACCGCTCCCGCCGGTCACCTTCGCCCCTGCCGGGCTCCGATGCCAGAGGTGGCCCGTAGTGTCGAGAGGAGAGGTCCCGAACCGACCGGCCCCCGGGCAGAAGAGGCAGGCGATGGGCGAGATCAGCATGGACAGAGAGCACTTTCACCGCCTCCTCCCCGACACCACCCCAACCCCAGTGCCGCCGTGATGCTCCGTCAGCGGGGTGTGCGAAGTGGAACGGCCTTGGTGACGGTGTCGAAGTACATGGTGGTGCGTGATTGCTCGTCGTACCGGTCCCAGTGAGGCGTGCCAGGGTGGTTGGGGTCGCCGGTGCGTATGAACGAGATCCATGCCCGGTGCATGGTCGCGGCGAGACCGGCCCTGCCAGGCGGTCGTCGTGCGCGGGGGTGGGGAAGCCGAACTCGTACGCCCAGACCGGGCGACCTCGTGCCGCCCGCGCTTCCGCGAACGCCAGGGTGGGCTTCGCGAACGCTTCGTCGCTCGTCAGGTCGATGAGAACGTCGATCACTCGAAGTGGAGCAGGCCGAGCGGTCCGAGCCGGTGGTTGGGGTTCACCACCACGAGGTCACCGTCGCGAGCGAAGGTCTCGCCCGAGTAGTGGGGCATCGCGGCGGACCCGGAGATGAAGGCGCCGCCGTGGATCCAGACGAGGACCGGTCGGCCCGCGTCGTCCGTGCCGGGCGTCCACACGTTGAGCGTCAGGCAGTCCTCGTCGAAGGGCGGGAGGCCGTGGCTGCCGAGGACAGGGTCGCCCTCGCGGACGGCTTGCGGGGCACTCGGGCTGTACGCGGTCGCGTCAAGCGTGCCGTTACACCCTGGATGCGGCTGTGCGGGCAGCCAGCGGAGGGATCCGACGGGCGGAGCGGCGTAGGGGATGCCCTGAACACGGTGAGGCCGCTTTCGGTGACGCCTCGGATGGGGCCGGAGCGGGTCGTCACCACGGGCGCGGTGGAGCGCTGAGCGGGAGCCATCCGGTGGTTCCTTCCAGGACGGTGCTGTCACTCCGCGAAGCTATTGCGCATCTATGTCGATCGTCAATATTATGCAATCCGATGACTTTCGTGCCGAGGAGGGCGCGGGCGTCCGCGGCGGCCCGGTTGACGTACGGCAGCATCCGCACTCCCGGTTCGCGGGCCGTGACGCTGTCATCCCAGGACCGGTAGGAGTTCCGGGTCGTCCTGCACGGTGCCGCTCACCGTCCTGGAGGGCAGCGGCGGGACGGAGCTGGCTGCCGTGGGCGTCGACTTCCCAGGGGCGCCAAGGGAGGCCTTCGTCTGAAGTGGCATCAGCAAGCGTTCCGTGGGCGGAACGTTCTGTTTGTGGAACGATAGGGCCTCGCGGGGAGTGGGAGCCACCGATCCCCGGCCAAGGGAAAGGGCGCCATGGATCTGGCCGTTCGCGTCGGCCTGCGTGTGCGGGAGTTGCGCGAAGCGCAGGGGATGTCATTGTCCGAACTGGCTCGCCGGTCCGGCATCGGCAAGGGGACGCTCTCCGAACTGGAGAGCGGCCGGCGCAACCCCACCCTGGAGACGCTCTACGCCCTCACGACGGCGCTCAAGGTGCCCCTGAGCACCGCGCTGCTCGATCTCACGTCCCCTGCCACGATCTCCGGGCACGCCGTGGACGCTGTCCTCGTCGAGCGGTTCGAAGCCGAGGCCGACGACTCGGTGGCGGAGACCTACCGGATCCGCATCCGCGCCGGAACGAGGCAGGAGTCCGCCGCCCACGCCATCGGCACGGTGGAGCACCTCGTCGTCTTCGCCGGCACGGCACGCGTCGGCACGCTCTCGGCGCCCGCCCTGATCGGCCCCGGCATGCACGGAAGCTGGCCCGCGGACGTCCCGCACCTGTACGAGGCACCCGCCGGAGACGTCGAGGCGCTGCTCATCGTGCACCACCCGCAATGACGCACAGAGGCTTCGGTACACCCGTCTCGGACCTTGGGGCGCAGAGCCCGGCCCGGACTTCGAGGCGGCCCCGGCGGGGGTACCCGTACAGCCTTCTTCACTCCCAGCTCGCCGAGCCTTCGCTGCTGCGCATCGTTCAGCCGGCTGACATCCCGCCGCCGGGAGTCGAGCCGGCGCCCGACGTCCTCACCGTGCCGGGTCACCCCCGGCATCGCGTCAGCCAGCCGGGTTCGCCCGCGAGGAGCTGGGCGGGTGCGGCGGATGACCTGCTGGCCAGGGCGAGTTCTCGTATGGGTGATGCTGCCGTATTCCGCCCTGGTCCGTGGCATTTGCACTCGATACTTGGTGCATCAGCTGGGGCCGCCGCAGGTGGGGAGTGTCATGTCGAACGGTAGTGTCCTTTTGGCTTTGCGCGAGGACCCCATGGGCGGGGGTGTCGGTGGTGACCAGTTGCGCCGGATCGGCAAAGAGCTGGAGAACCGTGGGCTGCAAGTGAGGTGGGCGCGGACGGTCGAGGGCGCCCGTGCCGCCCTGCGTACGGAGGCGGGCCTCACAGCTGCGGTCGTCGCCTGGGACCTGCCGTCCGAGAAGGGGGACGACGCCGCCGGCGGGGGAGGGGAGGTCCTGCGGCAGATCACCAGCCGGTTCACCGCCCTGCCCGTCTTCGTCGTCATGAGCGAGGAGTCCGACCACGGCCTGGAACGGCTGCCCCTGTGGGTGGCCGAGACCGCCGTCGGCTACATCTGGCCCTTGGAGGACACGCCGTCCTTCATCGCCGGCCGTGTCTTCAACGCGGCACGCACCTACGGTGATTCCGTCCTGCCGCCGTTCTTCAAGGCGCTGCGCCGGTTCGACGACGCCCACGAGTACTCCTGGCACACCCCGGCGCACTCCGGAGGGGTGGCGTTCCTGAAGTCTCCCGTGGGTCGTGCGTTCTTCGACTACTACGGTGAGCGGCTCTTCCGCACCGACCTGTCGATCTCGGTGGAGGAGCTGGGTTCCCTCTTCGAGCACAGCGGTCCCATCGGGGACGCCGAGCGCAATGCTGCCCGCGTCTTCGGCGCCGACCGGACGTACTTCGTACTGCACGGCGACTCCACGGCCGACCGTATGGTCGGCCACTACTGCGTCACGGCCGACGAGATCGCGCTGGTGGACCGCAACTGCCACAAGTCGGTGCTGCACGGGTTGGTGATCTCCGGTGCGCGCCCGGTCTACCTCGTCCCGACCCGCAACGGATACGGCCTCGCCGGCCCTCTGCCTGCCCGCGAGACCCAGCCCGCCGCAGTGGCCGCCAGGATCGCCGCCCACCCGCTGACACCAGGCGCCGTATCCCCCCGCGCCCAGTACGCGGTGATCACCAACTCCACCTACGACGGCCTGTGTTACGACACCGTCCAGACCGCTCGGGCCCTGGCCCCCAGCACTCCCCGTCTGCACTTCGACGAAGCCTGGTTCGCCTACGCCCGCTTCCACCCCCTCTACGCGGGCCGCTACGGCATGGCCGTGGGCCCGGACACGTTCGCGAGCGAGGAGCGCCCCACCGTCTTCGCCACCCAGTCCACACACAAGCTCCTGGCCGCCCTCTCGCAGAGCGCCATGGTGCACGTGAAGTCATCACCCAGGGCGCCGGTCGAGCACCACCGGTTCAACGAGGCGTTCATGATGCACGGCACCACCTCAGCCCTGTACCCGGTCATCGCTTCGCTGGATGTGGCTGCGGCGATGATGGACGGCCCACAGGGAGAGTGGCTCGTCAACGAGGCGGTCACGGAGGCGATCCGCTTCCGGCAGGCCGTCGTCCGAACCGGGCGCCGCATCGCGGACGCAGGCGACCGGCTGCCGTGGTTCTTCGGAGTCTGGCAGCCCGATACCGTCACCGACCCCGCCGACGGGACCGCCATCCCCTTCGCCGACGCCTCCCCCGCGCTGCTGGCCGGCGACCCCCGCTGCTGGGTGCTCGACCCCGACGCGGACTGGCACGGCTTCCCCGGCCTCGCCCAGGGGCAGTGCCTGCTGGATCCCATCAAGGTGACGCTGACCTGCCCGGGCGTCAACGCGCGCGGAGAGTCGGACTCGTGGGGGATCCCGGCCCGAATTCTCACCGCCTACCTCGCCCAACGCGGCATCGTGGTGGAAAAGACCGACACCTACACGACGCTCGTCCTGTTCTCCATGGGGATCACCAAGGGGAAATGGGGCACCCTGATGGACGCCCTCATGGATTTCAAAGCCCTCCACGACGCCGATGCTCCCCTGCGGCAGGTACTGCCCCACCTGGTCGAACGCCACCCGCAGCGCTACACCGGCACGACCTTGCGCGGACTGTGCCAGGAGATGCACGAGCACCTCACCAGGGCCGAGCTGATCGACGCGCTGGACACCGCCTTCCAGGACCTTCCCGAACCGGTCGTACCACCCCAGAGCTGCTACCAGCAGCTCATCCGCGGCGGTACCGAACGCCTTCCCCTCGCCCGAGCCGCCGGCAGGGTGGCCGCCGCCATGGTCACCGTGACCCCGCCCGGGATCCCCGTCCTGATGCCCGGAGAAGCACTGGGCGCCCCCGATGGCCCGGTCCTGCGCTACCTCGGAGCACTGGAAACGTTCGACCGTGCCTTCCCCGGCTTCCACAGCGAAGCGCACGGCGTCACGATCGACCCCGACACCGGCGACTACCTCATCGAATGCGTCCGCCAGGACCACCTTCCCGGCGCAACCGGGTCGTGATCGCGCCCCGCCGGGCTGACGGGAGGGCACCCCCGATTCAGCCGGGACAGCTCCGGGGCAGGCCGGACACGGCGAGCAGCTCCGTGTTGTCCTCGCTCCCAGGGGCGCGGACCAGGAACTGGAGGTCCTCCAGCCGAATCTGCTCGATGTGGCCGCGGGCGAACAGGTCGCTGTACGGCTTCCCGTTCGGCGAACAGAAGCCGTCACCCTCGTTACGGGCCTTCACGGCTGCCGCCGCCTGCTGCCCGGCGGGCTCCGCATGCGGCTTGCCGTAGGGCGACAGGCCGCCCGGTTCGCCCGCGAGGCAGCAGCCGCCGGCGGCCTCGCCCACCCGAACATCGTCAACGTGCACGACTTCGGGCCATGCCGTTGCGAGGGAGCCAGGGCAGGGACGCCCACCCCGCGCGGGTCGAACCGGCCCTGCGGGGGCAGGGCTAGGATGCCTGGGTTCGACCGGGCAGGACATCGGGGGTACGGGGCATGAGCGGTTACGGCAGCGGTGGGTACGGTGACCCGGCGGGCGGTGGCGCCGCGAACCCGCCGCAGGGACACCCCTACGCTCCACCCGTCCCCCCGCAGGGATACCCGTACGCACAGTCCGGTCCGCCGCAGGGCTACCCTCACGCTCCACCGGTCCCCCCGCAGCGATACCCGTACGCACAGTCCGGTCCGCCGCAGGGCTACCCCTACGCGTCCACCTACCCGCCGGTCCCGCCTCCGCGCGCAGAGCCGTCGCGGGCCCGGAACATCCTGCGCGGCCTCTACAACCCCCTGTACGCCGCCCAGCGGACCTTCCGTCCCTCACGCCCCGGGATCGTCCACGACCGGGAGGTCCGCAAGCCAGCTGTGGCGGACCGGGCTGGGACTCCTCGCCTGGGTGGGCCTGATGGTGACCTACAACGCCATCGCGAGCGCGACCGACGTCCAGGGCGTGGCGAGCGAACGCCTCAACCAGAGCTGGTCCAGCGTCCTGGTGCTCGTCTGCACCTTCCCCGTGGTCGTCGGCGCCTTCGTGGCAGCCGCGCGGGACGGGATGCGCCGGGTGTACCTGCGCCGGGCCCTGCGCCCACTCGGCTCGGTACTGGCCATCATGGCGTCCATGGGCACCGCCGCCCTCGCCATGGCGCCGGAGTTGGCGGGCCTGCGGGATGCCGTGGGGCTGCCCGGCAAGATCGCCCTCGTCGTGCTGTGCCTGTGGTCGATCGGCTTCGCCCTCTACGGCATCGGACTGTCGCTGGTGCACGTCTTCCGCACCGCCGACATCCACGAAGTGCTGCCGCCGATGCTCGCCGGCGTACTGGTGTGGGAGATGGCGCTCCTGGACGTGATCACCGGGACCTACGACCAGGTCCCGGCGGGTGCCCGGGCGGTCTTCATCCTCGGCGCCCCCGTCACGGTGACGGCCCTGTCCTGCTGGGAGCTGTACCGGCTGCGACGCCACCACGGACTCACCCTCCGTACGGCTCTGCGACGCTGACACCCTCCCGCCGTCCGCCGTCCGTCCGCGCCGCGTGGACGTTCACGGGGCACGACCCGGATACGCCCCCCACGGGTTCCACCAGCTCAGGCTGCTGCCCGAACCTCTACCAGAAGCGGCCGAGGGGGTGTCCGCACAGTGGGTCGCCCGTCACTCCGTTCGTGGTGCGACGACATGCAAGGACTGATCAGCCTTGACGGTCATCGACCCGCCGCTGGTCGGCGGACGGAACCTGGGACAGGCTCCTGACCCGCGTCCCGCGGTCATGTCGCGGCGGGGGCCAGGTGCCCGCCGGTCTACCGGGGCTTTCGGGCGCAGCGGGATCGTGCGGGTGCGGGTGCGCTCAATGGTGAACTCGTGTCCGTCCGCGGCCAGGCCGGACCTTGCGTCGGGAAGGGCTCCAGCCGGTAGCCGGGGTCGGCCATGCCGCGGACGAGGAACCGATACGCAAGGCCTCGTGATGCGCGCGCCCTGGGACGGACAAGAGCGCAGGGAGACGAGCGCAGCTGACCGGGTCCCTGACTGCGGGGCCACCGCGGCTCCGCCCAGGACAGGACCGGGGCGGCGCCGGGATCCCGGGAGTCAGCGCCGGTACCCCGCATCGGCGGGCACGTCCGCGCCCCCGGCCCCGGACCCCACCCTGTCAGCGTCGGACGGGACAGCGGCGGGGGCGGTGGTGATCCGCGGCAGACCGTACGGGTGCTCCTCCGCGAGCCAGGCCACCAGCGCCTCCCGGACCGCACAGCGCGTCGTCCACAGGTCGTCCGCGTCCTTGGCGGTGACGATGGCCCGCACCGTGATGGTGCTGGGCGTGGTGTCGGTGACGGCCAGGTCCCAGGCCCGGCCGTCCCAGGTCGGGCATCCGCGCAGGACCTCGTACAGCTTTTTGCGCATGAGCTCGACGGGCGCGCTGTGCGCGCAGTGGATGAAGACGGTGCCCGTCATCTGGATGCCGCCGCGGGACCAGTTCTCGAAGGGGCGGGCGGTGAAGTAGGACACCGGCATGGTGAGGCGGCGCTCGTCCCAGGTGCGCACGGCCAGGAAGGTGAGCGTGACCTCCTCGACCACGCCCCACTCGCCGTCCACGACGACGGTGTCACCGATACGGACCATGTCGCCGAAGGCGATCTGGAAGCCCGCGAAAAGGTTGCCGAGCGTGGACTGGGCCGCTATACCGGCCACGATGCCGATGATGCCGGCCGAAGCCAGTACGGATGTGCCCAGGGTGCGGAACGAGGGGAAAGTGAGCAGCATCGCCGCAATGGCCACCACCGCGACGACGGCCGTCACGACCCGCATGATCAGCGTCACCTGGGTGCGTACGCGCCGGAGCCGGGCGGGGTCGCGCGTCCCGGCCGCGTAGCGGGCGTAGCTGGACTCGACGGCGGCGGACGCGATGTGCACGACGAGCCACGCACCCGCGCCGATGAGGACGAGCGACAGGACGTGACCGACACCGGCCTCGCGCTCCTCCAACGGCCGCCAGTCGACTTGTCGGTACGCCCCGCGCAACAGTGCCGCGAACAGCACGATCCGCAGGGCGAGCCGACATCGGCGCAGCAGGTTCCAAAGCGGCGTTTCCGGGTGCCGCGCGTCCATCCGGCGCAGCAGCAGGTGGACCAGCCAGCTCACCGTGAAGGTGAGCAGGGCTGAGCCGGCCAGAACGGACAACAGACGAAGAACGCTGTTCATATCTCCTCGGCAGTGTGGTCGGTAGGCATGACCAGTCGCCCCTGCCCACCCCGCCGCAGCTGACACAACCGACCCCGGCGCGAAGCGAACAGCGCCTGCCCGGAGGCGCCCGGCTGCTCTCCGTAGCGGTGGTGCTGCCGCCCTGCGGGTAGGCCGGCTGCCGGTACGTCGCACTCACTGCCCCGGTCGGCGGTACCCATCCCGGCTGAGGACACTCACCGAGCGACGCGCGACGACGGCCGTAGGACTGCCAAGTGGTTACGGCGGGTGAAGTCACGTAGCCGCTCGGGAGGTGCGGGCCAGGGTGTCTTGGTCGAGTGATTCCCTTGGCCAAGAGGTGCTGCTGGGGCGTGTGGTCTTCACCCGTGGCCGATGGCACCGGGGGTGATCAGGCATGGCCGCAGGGTGCCTGCCTACCCGGTTCGTGACACCTTCCGCGAAAGCGTCACAGCGATTCGGATGCATCCTCCCGCACGGGACCTGGACGGTCCACAGGGGCAGCGCCGCGCAGTGCTGCCTCGACGCGGCGGTTGCTGGTCATGGTCGCAGTGACGGCCGTCATGGTGAGCAGGAGGCCGGCGGCGGCGTAGAGCGGGGTGCGTACGTCGTACGTGGTGGCCAGCCAGCCGCCGAGGAAAGCACCGAACGGAGCGGCGCACATGGCGAGCATCCGGGAGGTGGAGGCCACCCGGCCCATCAGGTGGGCGGGGACGATCGCCTGCCGCAGGGAGGGCCCGAGGACCATCGTGGCGCCCATGCCGGCCCCGCAGACGGCGAGCGCGAGCCCGGCCGCGTACGGGTTCGGTGCGGCGGCAAGCCCCAGGATGGCCAGCCCCTCGATCGTGGCCGTGCAGGTCAGCGCGGTGCCGGTGCCGAGTCGTCGGCCCAGGAAGGAGGCGGTCGCTGCGCCGAGCAGGCCGCCGGTGGCCTCGGCCGTGAGGAGCAGGCCGAAGCCGAAGGTGTCGATGCCGAGACGGTCGTGCGCGAAGAGGGCGAGTACGGTCTCCACGGCGAGGAAGGCGATGTTGCCGACCGCCGGACGGAGCGCCAGTCCGAGCAGCAACCGGTCCCGGAAGACGTAGGCGGCCCCGGCCCGCGCCTGGCGAAGCAGCGACTCCTGGGCCTGCGGCCCGGGCCGGGGCGCGGCGGGCAGCGACCGTACGAGCAGGGCGGAGAGCGCGAACGACACCGCGTCGGCGAGCAGCGGAACGGCCCGTCCGAGCGTGAGCAGTGCACTGCCCGCGGGCGGCCCCGCGAAGCCGGACATGGCGGTCTGGGCGCCGCGCAGTCGGGAGTTGGCGCGCTCCAGCAGCGCGGGGTCGCGGCCGAGCAGGTCCGGCAAGTAGGCCGTAGCGGCGGTGTCGAAGAAGAGTCCACCGAGGCCGAGCAGGAAAGCGACGGCCGCGAGCAGCGCAATGCTCAGCACGTCGAGCGCTGCGGCCGCCGCTGGTATCGCGAGCAGCACCGCACGCGCCGCGTCCGCCACCCACATGGTGCGCCGGCGGTCCCAGCGGTCCACCAGCGCACCGCCGAGCACCCCGAACAGCAGCCACGGCAGCGTCCCGGCGGCGGTGACGACGGCGAGCGCCATCGGATCCCGCGTCAACGTCAGCGCGAGCAGCGGCAGCGCGGCATGCAGGACCCCGTCACCGAGGGAGGACACCGTCTGCGCGGTCCACAGCCGTCCGAATCCGGTCGGCAGCTCCCTTGTCTGTGAGGTCACTTGGCGTCCCCCTCCGCCTGTTGGCGCGGTGCCGGGTGGAACAGCGCGAAGACGAGGGACGCGTCCGGCAGCGACGGATCGGACAGCTCCCGGTACTCGTCCGCCAGTGCCTCCAGCCGCGCCCCCAGCTCCGCGAACTGCTCCTCCGTGAGCCGCAGATGCGCCATCCGTACGTGCCGATCGCTTTCCGCCGGCGCTGCCTCCAGGTCGGCCACCGCATGCCGCATCAGCACATCCGGCCCTCCCTCACCCGGATCCGGCAGCACGATCCCCCGCGCGGCCATGGCGTAGTACCGCTCGGTGACCCCCCGCACCTTCCGCGTCCGCACCACCTTCACCAGGCCGGCCCGCTCCAGCAGCCGCACGTGATAGCTGGAACTCCCCTTGGCAAGGCCCACCCGCTCGGCGATCTGCGTAATCGTCGCGGGCTCGAAGCGGAGCACGGCCATGATCCGGTGACGCGTGAGATTGGAAACGGCTCGTAGCTGTTCGTCAGTGGTGACGTGGAACGTCTCGGGGAGATCATCGGTAGACATGCCCTCAATGGTCAACACTTCTTGACCATTGTGCAAGGGGGATTCGGGGCGCGGGCAGCCCGTGCCGATCTGGCGTGCGGGGGTAGTGCCCGACGCCCGGATGTGCTCTGGGGGCAGCAGTACGCCGGGCCGCGCCAACACCCGCCCCGTGGACGGCCTGTACGCGCGCGGTGCCACCGTGGTGGGCCTGCACTGCTCCACGGGCTGGCGGTCACCGCGCGCGTGGCCGTGACCCTGGAGGCCGGCCCGTCCTGGGACCGGATGGTCGCCGCCGTCGCGGCCCTCGGCGCGTGTGCCTCGGATCGGCCTCCCGCCTTCTGACCAACCGTCAGTCGCCGTACCGGCCGAAGTGAAAGTCTTCTATGCGGGCCCGGTACCGTCCCCGCCACAGGGGGGTGTGTCGCTACGCGGGCCGTGTCAGGGTGCATGGGACCCGCAGCCCGGGGCACAGGGTGGGTAAAGACGGTCCTTCGCTCAGGAGGTGGTGGCGGTGCGCGGTACGAAGGTGCTGGATTCCTTTCCCGCCGGTGACCCGTACGGGAGTTGGCCCGCCGAGGAGTACGCGGCCCGGTGCCGGGAACGGGGTCAACGGGCGACCGTCGTGATGGACCTGGACCGTGACGCCTTCCTCGTCGTGGCGCCCGAGACGGACGTGGTGCGACAGGCCGCGTAGCGGCGCTCCGCCCGGTCAGGACGGCCAGTTCACGCGCCCGAGATGGATCAGGCGGAGCTGGGCACGGGCCGTCCCGGTGGTGGCCGACCAGTCCTCCCCCCGGAGCGAGGCGGCCAGGAACGCCGAGGCCGTCATGAACATGTGATCCACCTGCAGCCGGGAAAGCATCGTCACGTCGTCGGCCTCCCAGCCCGCACTGACGGGATCGGCAGCGAGCGCAACGCCTATCTCCTCGGCAAGGACGTCGAGTTGCCCTGCGATCGCCTCGCGCACCGCGGCCACCCCGCCGTGGCGCTCGCGAACCAGGAATCGGACGTGCGCGGGTCGGCTGCGTACCAGTTCGGCGACGAGTTCCACCGCCGCGTCGCCGCGCTGGGCGGCATCTTCGGTCGCCGCAAGGATGCTCCGCACCGTCTCCTGCAGACTGGCCAGCGCCTCCTCGACCAGCGCGGTCCCCAACTCGTCCATGCCCCGGAAGTGCCGGTAGAAGGCGGTGGGGGCGATTCCAGCGGCCCGGGTCACCTCCCTGAGGCCGAGGCTGCCGAGGCTGCGCTCCTCCAACTCCGCCAAGGCCGCGTCGAGGAGGGCGCGTCGGGTACGGCGGCGCTGGGTCTCACGAAAGCCGGGGTGCGAAGTCATGGCGCAAAGTCAACCGCGTCACACCTGTACGCCGCCAGCATGAGGCAAACTGAACTGGGTAGTCAGTGAACAACTGTTACCTGAATGGAAGGACGTCTCATGCTCTTCCTCGTAGGTGCGTTGCTGGTGCTCGGCGTCGTCCTCGGTGCCGTGGCCCACCTTCCCGTACCCGTCAGTGTGGTCGCCGGTCTCGCCATCGCCCTCTGGCTCGCCCTCTTCGCCGCACGCGAGCGCGTCTCGGGCCACCGCCGGGCCGGACACCTCGACCACGAACGGGGAGGACTGCGATGACCCCGCAGACCGGTTCGCGCAACCCGGCCCGGACCCCTGCCCACACCCCGGCCCACACCCCGGCCAGTGCCGGAGCCAGTGCCGGAGCCAGTGCCGGAGCCCTGCCCCCGGCCCGCACCCGTGACGCCGACGCCATGGCCGTCACCGCGTTCGTCCTCGGCCTGGTGGGGCTGCTCGTGATGAACCTGTTCCTCGGTCCGACCGCCGTCGTTCTCGGCGCCCTCGCCCTGCGGCGGAACACGACCAGGCCCGGCCGGGCCCGCTTGGGCATCGCCCTCGGCCTTGCCGACCTGGTGGTCCTCGCCTGCCTCGTCACCGCGGACGGGACGTGGTCGTGGAGCCTGACCTGATCGCCCCGTCCCCGTCCCCGCTCTCAGCCGACGTCGAACTGTGTGCCGACGTCCAGAGCCTGTTCTTTCAGAGGCGCCGGCGACTGGTGCGTTCCGCGGCGGCATGCCACCGGCCGGGCGGAGACACACCGATCACCTTGGCGTTGGTCTGGCCGGGGTGAAGCCCGAGCCGCGGCAGCGCGTCGGCGTGGACGCGTATGCCGAACCGGGCCGCGCCAGGGGCCGTCAGGGCCGACACCGCAGGCCGGATCGTGTGGATCTCGCCCGGGTCGAGGGGCGTCCAGTCGGCGCCGCGTCGCGCAGTCAAGCGCGGACGGCCGCCATCGGGGGAGGCGGCCCGGCAGATTCTCGTAGGCCACGATGTCGATCCAGGCAGCGTGGGGCGTGTCCATGGCCTCCAGGGCGCCTGGCACGCGTACGCGGCGAGCACCTCGGACTTGCCCGCCCGCCCGCCCGCCCGCCCGTCGCTCGGCCGGCCCCCTTTGCGGGGGCGCAGCCTTGCGGGCCGCGGACCGAACTCTTGGGCGCCCAGTGCGCGTACCGATCAGCGCAAGGCCGAACGTGGTGCCGACCTCCGCAACGATGGCAACATCGCGGAAGTCGGACTGGCTGTGCAGTCGGACGGATGCCGTGCTGTCGGCTTTACTCCTTCCCCTTCCGCCACGGGAGCCGAGCCCCGCTCCAGGTGAGCGGCGAACCAGGTCGCCGCCTCGTGCCGGGGACTGCTGGGTCTGGGTCCACAGGGCCGTCGAATGTTCCCTCGCATGGTTGCGAATCGCCCGTACGGCCTTCGCGTCACCGGGGAGCGCCCGGCGTACGGCAAGGCCGTCGTGGAGGCCGGCGGAAAGGGATGCCGGACACGTCCCCTGGCCCTTCCACCCCAGGCCGCGTCCGGTGGGGGTCCGACGAGCAGGGCAATGCCGCCTACTTCCTGACGCTGAACCGGATCCCGGCGACTGGCGCGTCGCCGTCCAGGACTGATGCGGCAGCTGCTTCGGAACCGTCGGCCCCCTTCACCGACTCTCTCCTGCACCGCGCCGACCGCCCACCGTTCGTCGACCGTCACCCGTGCGTATGGCATGAAAGAGACCGGGGCCCGGATGCGGGACGTCACCGTCGGAACCCCTCCGAAGCCGACTCCGCAGCAGGGCTGACCGGATCCGGCGGCACTCAAGCGCCCCGTGACGCATCCGTCAGCCCCGCGCGGCAACCGAGTCGATGGTGCCGTGCCAGGTCCTGCGGTATCCCTCGCGGAGAGGGCCGCCGACGAGGTCGAGCACCTGCGACGCTGCGTTGACCAGTGCTGCGGGGTCGCCTGACCCGCACAAGCGGTGGTGTCCTTCGAGAAGGGCGGCTCCGCGCTGAGGGTCGGCTTCCAGCAGGCGGCGGGGCAGCCATTTCCCGCCGCCGATCCACGCGTGATGGTGATCGCAGAGCAGATCGGCGGCGGCATTGACCACGTACCCGGCCACGGCCAGACGCTCGATGGGGTCACTCGCGTCAGCGAGGTCGTCCAGTGCGTCCGTCAGACCGTACCGCTTTGTATCGACGGTCTCCCGTGCCAGCGCAGGCGGACCTGCACGAAGGTCCGCCTCGGCCAGGGCGCGAGCGCGCCCGGCCTCGCCATGGAAATCGACCAGGACGAGACCGGAGGCATACATGTTCTGAAGGACCGCGCGCCGTGCGGCGACATCGGCAGCGAAGAGCTCCAGCAGACCGGTACGGGTGTGGACGAAGAGTTCGACGACACGTTCCTCGAACCGGATCGTCTCCCGGCAGGTTATGCCGCCGTCCTCGATGAGCACCGCGATGTCCAGGTCACTGCTGGCGGTGACTCGTCCGGTAGCTGTGGAGCCGGCGAGAACCACGGAGAGGGCATCGGGAAATCGGCTGCGGACGAGACGTTGCGCCTGGTCGATGGGGTCTGCACGCATGAGGGGCAGAGTGCCAGGATCCTTGATCAGAGGCGAGTCGATTCCGCACGGCGCGGTCTGACGTCATCGGATGGTGTGGAGGCGGGCTGCTGAATCGGTCGAGCGGTCCCGATCTCGAGGTCGGCCGAGCGGAGTGCGTGCGGCATGACGCGGGCCGTGTCCGCGATGGCGAACGCGTCGCGGGCCTGGGGACGGCAGCGATCCCAGCCAGCAGCTTGGCGACATCTACGCGGCTTGCCTGCGACGGTCGGGGAGGCGGGGCGCTGAGACTCTCGCCTTGTCACCCACCGTCGACATCCGCACCGGCCGTGTGCAGGCACCTGCTGCTGGGCGTAGGCGCAGGGGTAGGCGTGACGCGGCTCAGGCGGTGCAGGAGGTTGCGCGTGCTGTGCCCGGCCGTGGTGTCGTGCCAGGTGAGGTGGGGGTGGCGGAACCGCAGGTGGGAGAGGACGCGGGTGTTCAGGCGTGGCCTGCTGGAGTGGTAAGGCTCGTCGATGTCGACGGCGGTGATCACGCCTTCCGCGCATGCGGTGCAGGTCCGGTAGGAGATCTGTCCGACGACCTTGCGGACGTGGACCAGGAGCAGGCACTCCTCGGTTACGTCCCCGGCGCCGGGGACGTAAGGGGACAGGATGTCGATGTCGCGCTGGGCGCGGATCCTGCGCTGCAGCCGTGCGCGGAAACCTGCGCGTCGTCCCCGCCTGGCCTCGAACGAAGGATCCGCGGGGGAGTGTGCGGGCCGTGTGAACGGGTTCTTGGGACGTGAGAGGACTTCGGACATGGCACTCCCGTGCCCGCCTGGCTGTTCCGGACTCGGGTCTTGACCGTTTCGACACGCAACCCCGCCATATTTGTCTATCTTTCCATCGATTTATGTCGGCTTTATGGGTAGGTGTTGGGCGGTAACCACTCCTCTTCTGGAGGTCATCATGGCGTCAACCCACCGCGCTCCGATCGAAGAGCACCCGGACCTGATGGAGCTGCGCGCCCGGCACGACCGCGCAGCCGCGACCCCGCGTGCACAGATGGTCGAGGCTCTGGCCCTGCTGACCGGTCTCTACCTCGCCGCGTCGCCGTGGATCGCCGGCTTCAACGGCTTCACCACCCTGGCTGTCACCAACCTGATCGCCGGCATCGCCTACATGCTCCTGCTCGGCGGGCTCGGCAATTCCTACGAGCGCACTCACTCGATGGCCTGGGCGGCGGCGGCCATCGGCATCTGGACCTGCGTAGCGCCCTGGGTCGTCGCCGGGGACGTCGCCCACACCCGGTCGATCACCAGCAACCTCATCACCGGTGTCATCGCGACCGTCCTCGCCCTCGCGGCCGCCTCGGCCGCCCGCGACACCGATACCAACCGCCACGGCCCCGGCACACGCCGACCCATGTCTGGCAGCCACTGATCTCCCGCGCAGCTGCTCGACGCGAGCTGCGCGGCTGAGGGCTCCCGGTGCCGTCGAAACAGACGGCTGCGGGAGCTTTCTCGGGGAGGCACCCTGTCCGGGCGGGTTCGTTCCGCGCGGGCAGAGCGCCCTGGTGACGCCTTGTGCTCCCCGAGAGACGACGCCAAGCCGCGGGTGCTACCAGGGGCTGTGGGCGCAGATGGTCTTGCCGCCGCCGGGGGCGGGTTCGATGCGGACGCGGGTGGTGAGGTGGTTGATCAGCAGCCATCCCCATCCGCCGGTTCCGTCGGTGTGAGGTCGGCGTGGCCGGGGCGGGTGGGGGCTGGTGTCGGTGACGCAGATTTCGAGGTGATCCCTGTGCAGTTCCAGGTGCAGGGTGCAGGGCCCGTCGGTGTGCCGGATCGCGTTGGTGACGAGTTCGGCCACGACCAGGAGGACGCCGTCGGCGTTCTCGGGCCGGGCAGGGGGCCTGACCTGGGTGGCTCGGTGGAGGAAGCCGCGGGTGGCGTCGCGGGCTGCTGTTGCGGGGTGGCCGGTGCGGGGCACAGGCTGGTTGAGGGCGGTTGTGGCCATTGCGCCTCCTTCCGGTGGTGGACTTGTCAGGCGCCTGCCCCCTTGGCGCCCGCTTGCCCCCTCTGAGGCCGAAAACTTTGTGTTGTCCCGGTATGCCGGCTTTGTTCGTGAGTGCGCTGGGCCGGGGTGGCTGCGGCGGTTCGGCGCAGCCGGTACGGAGGCGGGTGAGGGTGGTTGCTGGGCGGGCACCGGTACCGGCACATTGTGGCGGTCTCTGTCAGGAGTCCCCATGTCTGAACGCCACACCGTCCTGCGCAGCATGCACGATGGGGGCCTGGCCGCATGGTGCGGAGGGTCGTTGATGGGCGTGGTCGGCCTCAACGGCGAGGTCAAGGGCACAGTGCCAGCTGGCGTGACAACGCCCGGATCGCCAGCTTCGGCTGGGCGAAGTGGACTCCCGCCAATGCCGCGGCGATCGGCGCCCATCGCGTCGGCACCAGCGGCCTGCTCGCCGTGAACGCGTCCCGGGTCGCGACCCAGCAGGGGGTAGCCGCCTCGACCCTGACGGCGGCCTGCTGATCCTGGGTGCGCTGCACGGAGAGCAGCGGCGTCCGGCCGAACGGGCGCGGGGCATGTGGCAGCGTGCGCGCGACCTGTCGCCGCACATGCCGTCCGGCGACCACTGGCACCACCAAGGCGACTGAGGGCAGCTCTCCTGCGCTCCCCCCGACCGGGTCATCGTCCGGGAGCGGGTGGTCCTGTCCTTGAGGGTTGTGAGGCGTCGGTGAGGTCGGCGCCGTGGGCAGCGTCGCGCTGGGAGTTGTGGGCGCCGTGCCAGTCCAGGCACATGACGGTTGCGTCGTCGTCGAGGTGGCCGTCGCCGGCGTCGACGATCGCCTTGATGAGGGTGCGGGCGGCTTCGCGGGGGTGCAGTGCGCGGGTGCGGATGATCAGGTCCTGCAGGTCGAGGTACTCGGCGTTGCGCTCGAGCATGCCGTCGGTCAGCATGACCAGCCGATCACCCGGGCGCAGGTCCAGCGTCTGCACGCGGTAGGTGTTGGCCTGCGGTGCGCGGGCATTGAGGCCGAAGGGGAGATCGACGGTCGGAACGATCTCCTGGACTTCTCCGTCCCGCATGCGCAGTGGCCAGGGGTGCCCGGCGTTGACGAACTCCGTCTTGCCGTCGATCAGGCTGATGCGCAGCAGCTGGCCGGTGACGTAGCCGGTGCGGCCGTGAACGCGCATGGCCCGGTCGGCTTGGTGGGCCTGTTCGGCGAGGTCGGCACCCTCTCTCCGGGCCCGTCGCAGGGCGCCCACCACCAGGGTGGCGAGCAGTGCGGCATCGACGTCGTGGCCCATGGCGTCGGTGACCGACAGCTGGACCGTGTCCCGGTCGATCACATAGTCGAAGGTGTCGCCCCCGACGTGGTCGGCGGGTTCCAGTGCCCCGGCGACCGCGAACTGTGCCGCCTCGCACGCGAGCGACGCCGGAAGCAGCCGGTGCTGGATCTCCGCGGCCAAACTCAGCGGCTTGGTACGCCGGCCCCACTGGTACACGTCGGTGTGGGACCGGTTCGCGATGACGATGTACGCCAGCGCGTGCGCGGTCTCGCCGATCTCCCGCATCGCCTCCGCGCCCGGCGCCGCGGGCAGGAACAGTTCGAGGAGTCCGATGGCGTCCCCGCGGTTGGTCACCGGGGCGACGACGCGCACCAGCCGGCTCTCGCCGCGGTGCTCCACCTGGGGCTGTTGGCTGCGGATCACGTCGTCGTAGAGAGTGCCGCGCAGCGGGATCCGCCGGGCCGGCTCGCCGGTCTCGACGCTGTCCGCCGCCCCCAGCCGTACGACCGAGCTACCGGTGAAGTCGGTGATCAGGAACGACACCGACGCCGCCCCGAGGTGTTCCTTGAGCATGCGGGCGACCACGTCGAGCGACTCCACGGGCGCCGCGGCCTCCGCCGCCTCCAGCGCTCCCGCCAACGTCATCGCCCTACCCCCGTAGCTTCCGCCCGCGGGCGGGCGAGGCTTCCGCCCGTCGTCTGGCTCTCCTGCGGTCACAGGCTCCCCTTGCTGCTCGATGCCGCCCGCACCGGGACCTTCGACGCCGATGTGCGAAGGTCCGCCGCCGAGGGGCGGTGCCGGACACGCCCATTGCACCATGAGGATCTGAGGCCCCGCAGGTTTCCGCCGACCGTTGGCCCCTCTGCGGTCATGCGCGGATGGGCTGCCGGGCGTGGGCTCAGTCGGCCCGGTTGGACACCACCCCCGCCCCTGTTGATTACCTCAAAGCCCGACGCCTGAAAATCTATGACGGCCGGAGTAGACATTGGGTGGCGATCTAGGTATGGTTTCTCTCGTAGCCCAGAGAGACCGAAGGGCCCGGCAGAGACGAACTGCCGGGCAGCAGTATCCGCAGTACAGGTAGTTGCAGTCAGCAGGACGGTGCGGTGGTGGAGTTCCGGAGCCAGGGTTGTTGCAGGACGGCGACGGGGCTGACGACCGGACCGGGTGGCCCGCAGTGATCAGGGGCCGCCACCAGCAGTACCGCAGTTCAACGCAGTGGAAGTACCCGCAGTAAGTGCAGTACCCAGCAGTGAAGTCAGTGAGCAGCACCCTCGGTGAAGGCGTCGGCTGCGGGCGCGCGCACCGGGAAGTTCGGCAGTGGGGTTCTAGGCCAGAGCAGATGCAGGATGGGCAACGGGGCTGGCTGCCGAAGCGTGGCGCTTGGTCAGGCCGCGCGTAGGAAAAGCAGTACCGAGCAGTACGCAGTACCAGCAGTACCGAGTGGAGCAGTACCCGCAGTTCGCAGTATCAGCAGTGCAGCAGTTCCTGCAGGTAAGTAGTTGATCACCAGAGGGAAGAACGGAGGGGTTGAGGCGCCATCAGGATCGCCCGGACGCCACGCGAGTCCGGGTACCGCAGGACATCGATAGTGAGGTGGTCTCCGGTCAAGCACCGCGATCCCCGCACCACTCGTCCCCGTTCGGACGGGTAGCGGAAACAGAAGGCCGGCGCAGTTACCAGGGCCGGCAGATGGTGTAGCAGTTCCTTCGGGGCCCTGGTGCCATAGGCACCAGGGCCCCTCCACGCGTTCCACGAAAGAGGTGCGATGACAGCAGAAAGCCCCGCCGGGCCGCTTGGCGGCCACCTGGACGACGACAACTTCCCCGCCTACACCATGGGCCGGGCCGCCGACATGCTCGGGACCACCCAGGGCTTTCTCCGTGCGATCGGCGAAGCGCGCCTGATCACTCCGCTCCGCTCCGCGGGTGGTCACCGGCGTTACTCCCGCTACCAGCTGCGGATCGCCGCCCGTGCCCGCGAGCTCGTCGACCAGGGCACCCCGATCGAGGCTGCCTGCCGCATCGTCATCCTCGAAGACCAGCTGGAAGAAGCCCAGCGGATGAACGCCGAGTACCGCCGTGCCACCGGTTCGGCGAACCCGTCGGCCGCGGCTTGAAACCATGCCCGCGTCCGCCGAGCCGGCGGGCCCGGGACCGTAGTGAGAGTGCGCGTACGAACCCGTTCCCTCTGGTGACACGGCGTGGGGACGTGTAACGTCTGGGTCAGCTGTCGTGGTTCGGAAGTTCCCTTACCCACGCCTTCGGCGTGGGTGTTTTGCTGTGCTGTGCCGCAGGAACCAGGGCGATCACCTCCGCCTGTCGCAGGTTGCGGGAGGCGTTCATCGACTGGAAGGCATGAGACATGGCTACGGGAACTGTGAAGTGGTTCAACGCTGAAAAGGGCTTCGGCTTCATCGCCCAGGACGGCGGCGGCCCGGACGTCTTCGCCCACTACTCCGCGATCAACTCCTCGGGCTTCCGCGAGCTCCAGGAAGGCCAGGCCGTGACGTTCGACGTCACCCAGGGCCAGAAGGGCCCCCAGGCCGAGAACATCAACCTGGCCTGATCTGTTCGCCGTCCGACAGGCGCCCCATCGGTCCGGCTTCCCGGCCAGACGATAGCGGGATGACCCGGACGGACGGCGTTCCGGCGTAAATGGACCCACCCGGTGAGGGCCGCGCGTCTGCGCGCGGCCCTCACCGGCAGGTATCAGCTTTCCCCCCGGGCAACCCCGTGGAGCCCCGTGTGCGGTGGCACGCTGATCACCACTCAGCCGAACGGGTCAGAGGCGGTACGACTCTCCCGACCGAGGGCAGGCGATAACCCTATGAACCCGCCCGCAGCCGACGGCACTCCCGGCTCCGGTCGCCCTGTGGACGGCGACCAGCCGGTCGCCGTCACCCCGGCCGCTGCCCGCCACAGCGTCGCCGCCCTGCTGGAGCGAGCCGGCATCAGCCTCGACAGCGTGATCGCAGCCGATGCGCTCATGGTCACGACGGAACTCGTCACCAACGCAGTACGACACGGCGGCGGCCTCACCCTTTTCCGCGTCGCCATCACGGAAGGCACTCTGCACCTGTCCGTCGGCGACGCCAGCTCGCGCACACCTGCCGCCCGCCCGCGCACCCGCGCCAGTCCGGGCGGATACGGATGGCCCCTCATTCAACAGCTGGCCGACCACATCGCCATCACCCCTCTTCCCGACGGGAAGATCATCAACGCTGCCCTGCGCTTGGCCTGATCCATCCAGGTCGCTTCGCTCCGGCAACCGGGCAGGCCGGGAGGCCCTCCGGAAGACCGCAGGCTGACCCGTTCCGCCAGATGGAGCCGGTTGCGAGCCGGTTGCTGCGGCACGGCTGCCCGTTGCGGAACGATCCTGCGGGACCTCGTCGGCAGGGCGGGTACACAGCCGCCTCAAGGTCACCCCGAGCCCCCCCGGGACGGGCTCCTCACGTCCTGGCGCGAGCCGGCCGTGCTTTCGTCGGCCACGCGTACGCCTTCATCTGCCTTGGAGGTCATCGGCGGCTGGTGAGTGGCTCGCAGGTCGGGCAAGCTGGACGTCAGGATCGGTGTCGTGTGCTGGAGGAGGCGTTGTTGGAGACGAACGTGACGGTCCTGCCCGACCGCGACGGGCTCTGGGTGGTGCAATGTGCGGGCGAATTCGACCTGACCAGCCTTGCTCCCCTGCGCACCGCGTGCGATACGGCTCTCGAGGCCGGCGTCGATCGACTGGTCCTGGACGTCCGCGGTATCACCTTCGGCGACTCCACGTTCTTGCACCTGCTCGTCAGCTGCAACGACAGATGCGACCTGCGACTGGTGGGCCCTTTGCCACGCCAACTGGCTCGTCTGCTCGCTGTGACCGGCACGGACCAGCTGCTCACCGTCGAAAATGACCCCGCCGACGGGCCGGCTGACTAGACCAGCTGAGATGACGGTCAGGGTGCTGCGACTGCTGTCGCTGCTCCAGACACGCCGCGAATGGTACGGCGCGGACCTCGCCGAGCGGCTGAGGGTGACCGTCCGCACGGTTCGCTGGGACATCGACCGGCTGCGTGACTTCCTTGGCCGTGGGCGGACTTACGGCCGTCGGCGTGGCCTCGACGATGGGTGCTGGTTCCGAGGGTGCAGTCATCGGTGTTCCCCCCGGTCAGTACGAAGGCCAGCGGCCGACCCGCACCGCCGCAGGCGAGGTGGATCTTGCTGGTCAGTCCGCCGCGGGACCGGCCGAGGGCCGACTGCGGAACGGGTGTAGAGACTGCCCACGACCCGTATCGCGAGGGCGCGTCCCGCCATGCGGCCCCAGTGCGGAACTTCCCCACGATCCCGTTGAGGATCGTCCGGTCGTCCAGCCGGGGCCGCCCCGGCTGAGGATCGTCCGTCGTGGCCGCCGGGCGGGGAGCCACTCGAGGCGCTGCCCAGGTCCACCGCACGATGCCAGCCACCTCCGACAGGATCCGCACCGCCCTGGACATGCGCCATCGCCGTGCAGGCACTTCTACCTGTCACTGCACCGCATAAGGCCGTGATGGAGGGGCGCAGCAGCCGGGGCGGAGTCGTCCCTGTGCCCGCCCGACCCGGGGGCGGGCACAGGAGGCTGCTGGCCGTCGACGACGTCGACGGCCAGCCTCTCTTGAGCGGGTTTAGACGGGGGTGCTGGGCAGGGGGGTGAAGCCAGGCGCGCATGCAGTCGCCAGGTTCGACGGGGTGAAGGGGACTCCGCCGGTGGTGGTGCAGCGGGTTTCGTAGAGGGCGCCGTCACTTCCCAGGAGGGTGATGAAGAGCCGACCGGGGTTCTGTTCGGTCACGGAGACCGCGGTGTCGAAGGTGCACCTGGGCGCGCCGGGGAGGAGGGCGAGGTTGATCCACACTCCGGGGTTGCGGCTGTCGTTGAGGAAGGCATGGCCCTGCTGGTCGGTCGCGGCGCGGAACACCGTCTCGAACAGGGGGGAACGGTTGGAGTCCACGACCGCGGAACTCACATCACGATTCGTTGTGCAGCGCCGGCTGGAATCATCATCCTCCGCGACGGGCGAAGACTGCGCAGTCATCGCAGGTGCCTTGGGGTCAGGTCCTGCGTGCGCGGCCGCAGACGGGACTGCCAGCGCACCCGCGAGCAGGGCTACCGACATCGCCGCGGCACTGCGTGCAGGCCAAGCGAGCTTCCTCATACGATCTCCTCTTACGTCAGCGCAGGCCGACCGACACGGGAAGTCGTCACACCTGCGTCCCATGCGAAGACAGGAACGCGACCCACGCGCGAGGCAAGGTATGGCATGGGCCAGGGACAACGCGTGGCTCGCAGACTGCTTCGTCTCGGCCCGAAACATCCCACGCCGCCCCCACCTTGGACTGCACACCTTTCCGAATGTTCATACATGTGGGGGGCCGCCTGGAACCAAATGGCGGCATGCCGCAATGTGCGCTGCCGGGACGCCGGATCCAACGCCCCACGCAAGCCCATGGACCCCTATGGGCGCCGGTGGGTCATCCAGTGCCAACACCGCAAGGACGGATGGTCCGGAAACCGGTCGGCACGACCGACCTGCACGTCCTCAACGGAACCGGCCGCCAGGCCCACGGCGGCGATGTGCTGGTCATGCTGACCGGCGCCGGATCACCAGCAACGCGACGGCTTCGCAAAGGAGCAGCGCCGGCACCTGGTGGACCGCAAGGCCCTCGCCGAGTGGGCGGCGGGCTCCCGCCCCCTGTGGGAACTCCTGCGCCAGATGCCCCGGCCCGCCAGCCGTCCTCACTGTCCTGATCCACCCTCTCCACCGCAGGGTGCAGCTGTTCGGGGGTGATAGAGGCGCCGATCGCGGGCACAGGCGCGGGCAGGGGAAAGGCTCCCCGGGTACGGCCGGGCACCGCCCGGCCGGCGAAGAGGAAGGACGCTCCTGTGTCGCAGGTCGAAGAGTCCGTCGAGGTCGATGTCCCCGTGCGCACCGCGTACAACCAGTGGACGCAGTTCGAGTCGTTTCCGCACTTCATGGACGGTGTGGAGCGCATCGAGCAGCGCACCGACACGATGACGCACTGGGTGGCGAAGATCGGCGGGGTGAAGAAGGAGTTCGAGGCGGAGATCACCGAGCAGATCCCCGACGAGCGGGTCGCCTGGACCGCCCTGGGTGGTGACGTGAAGCAGGCCGGCGTGGTCACCTTCCACCACCTCGCGGACAACAAGACCAAGGTGATGCTGCAGCTCGACTACGACCCGGAGGGCTTCGCCGAGAACGTCGGCGACAAGCTCGGCTTCGTCAAACGACAGGTCACCGGCGACCTGAAGCGGTTCAAGGAGTACATCGAGGACCGCGGCCGCGAGACCGGCGCCTGGCGCGGCGAAGTCTGACCTTCTCGCCGGCCTCGTCCGGGGGCCCACCGGCCTCCCCGGCCCTCTCGCAGTGCTCCCGAGCCTCGGACGCGGCGAGAGTGGGTGAACCCCGAGGCGGGGCCTGGTCGGCGGCGGCCGTGCGTGAGCGCGGCGCTGGGCCGTCGCCGGCCAGCAGGTGGTCAGCGCGACGTGGATCGTCGTTGCCGTGGGCCTTCAGGACGGGCGCAGCAGCTCGCGGGGCTGCCAGCGCAGCCTGAAGCCGTCAGGCCGGAATGAAGGAACAGCCCATCGGAGCCGTTCTCGGCCGGGCCGGAACCTCGGTCGTCAGCAGCTACGCCCGTCGCGATCAGCTCAAGATCCCGTTCGACCTACCCACCCTCAAGGAGCGTCGGCCATGCGGGCTACCCGCCCAGGCAGGGTTCCGATCTCTCGAACCGCTCCCCCCGCGACCATGGCGTAGCCGGCCGGTCGGGCTGCGCAGCCCCATGCGGACGCTCACCCTGGGCGACTCCGACCCGGCGCCGCCGCCACTGACCGTGGCGCAGGCCCGGGCAGTGACGGCCGGGCTGCGCGAAGCGATGGACGACGTCCGGCGCTCCGTCGCGGTGCTCGCCGCACGGGTTCGTGACGCCCACGCCGTCCGCGTCCGGGTCCCCCTGGGCCTGCCCAGCTGGGAGACCTATTGCGACGCGGAGTTCGGCCTCAGCCGCGCGCACGCGTACCAGTTGCTCGACATCGCCCGCGCCCTGGCCGCGATCCACGACGCCGTCGATGCCGGCCCGGACCGTCTCGCGTGCGAGACACCGACCCCGTCACGCTCGACTACGGTCTGTCCCAGTGCGCCCTGATCGGCGTCTCCGGCCGCGCCAGCGACGGCGCGCAGCTCATCAGCCGCCGCCTCGTCACGCTCGCCCGCAGCGGCAATCCAGCCCTCGATGAGCCGACCGTACGCGCGGTGGTGCGCCAGGCCGTCCACGACATCCGCGCCTCCCGGACCGGTCCGCACCCGTGCGGGCCCGGCCGGGTGCTGCCGGAGTCGGCAGGCGGAGGCTTTGCGCAGGGCCGCAGAGCTGATCGTCCGTCCGCCGGACGAAGAGGGCCGGCGCCGGGTCCGCTACGACGGCGTCGCCATCGGATTCGGGCGCCGCCCGGCCGACCTGCGTGTTTTCCTCGCGGCGGCCGGGCTCGAGGACGCCGAGGACGTCGACCTCACAGATCCCGCCTTCGTGGAGTGGCGGGGCACCGGGCCCGAAGCATGGGACCCGTCCCGCTGGTGAGCTGACGGTGCCGACAGCAGCTGAACGAGCAGGCAGCGACGCTGCTACCGGGGGAGCGCCGCGCAGGTGGACCTGCCGCCTTCCGGCACCGGCTTGATGTCGCTCGGACGCGGCCGTTCTCCTCCAGCCGTCGGCACCTGCCCCCTCTCCTCACGGCAGAGTTCAAATCCGGGGCAAGGCGGGTATAACGCCCGTCCGATACGCGACCTGCCGCGGGTCGAATCCGCGCTACAAGGCGGTGACCAATGTCCCAATGCAAGATCCCTGACTACCGCACCGGCCGACGTGGCCGCCACTGGACGCACGCCCTGCGCAGTGCGCAGAAGGCCGGGGCCGTCATCGTCACCGACGACACAGGCGAACCAGTCATCTACACCCACGACCATACGACGCCCGCACGTTTCCGCCCCTGGATCACCGCCGCCGGGGTCCGCTACGACAGCCACGACGTACACCCCGAATGGTGACCGCCGTCGGACACGGCACTGCCGGGCCCTCGGCCAGGCGCCCCCCTGGTGCAGAGCTTCTCCCGCCTGCACGCGCTGAGGCCTGCCTCCCGTCCGCGTGGACTCAATGCCGCTCACGCACGTCGGCGGCGGAGGGGCTTTACGTGGCATCGACGACGCGCGTCTAGAAGGAGGGCTGGGGCGCGGTCCCGGAGCAATGGCGCGGCGCACCGCGCCCCAGTTTGTCGACGCCGGCCGACTACTCGACCAGCTCCACGGCCCGGAGGATCAGCCCGGGCCCGTCGCCCAGCACCCGGTGTCCCCCCGGCGGGTTCTGTAACGATCTCGGGCGACTCGGGCATCCCGGGCGGGGGTGTTTGCGCAGCTGCCGGGTAGGCGCCCCGCAAGGAGGACGTTATGGCCATCTACCACCCGCACCACACTGCGGTCCCCCCGGCCCAGGCGCACGCCTTCCGGCAGGGCATACACGACCAGGTCCTCGGGGTCGTCATGTTCATCGCCTCCGCCGCCCTATGGATCTTTCCGATGGTGACTCATGACGGAGCCAAGGATGCACAGGTCAACGAGGCGATGGTCGGGGCCTTCCTCATGTTCGTCGTCGGCCTGCGGCTGTACCGGGGCAGCAGCTGGCGCTCCGATGCAATCATCGGCCTCGCGGGCCTGTGGATGATCGCCTCGCCCTACGTCTTGGGGTTGCAGGAGACCGCGGTCGACAACGGCAGCCGGGTCCTCGACATTGCTGTCGGTTGCGTACTCGTGACGGCATCGCTGGTCTCGTTGCTGATCGTGCGCGCCGACCGCCGAGCAGAAGCCGCCGAGGCGAGGCCTCGCAACACCTGAACATAGCTTCGCTATTGCAAAGTGCGCCGCCACGTCCCGGACCTTCCCGAGTGGGTACCGCGTGTCATCGGTACCCGGGTGAAGATCCCGTGCCGTGTGGACCTGGTACTAACCAGCTCCCGCAGAGACGACGGGACCGTGGCTTCGATCCCGCGCCCCGGAGTAGGCGCGGAAGGTCCGGGACGAGCAGCCAGCCGGGTCCGCGGGCCTCAGGCGGCCCTCGGGGGTTCCGGGAAGGCCAGGGCGGGCGAGCCGCCCGCCCACCACACGCCAATCACGAATGCGGCCGTGGCCTCCACGTACGCCGCCCGGTCCAGCCCGCCCGCGGGCATCGGGCTCCACCCCATTCCGGTGATCAGCTCCGTGACGTGCCCGGCAGCCCCCGGGTCGTCCGCGCAGAACGGCACCGCGGGCGGGGTCGCGCCGAAGGCGCCCGCAGGGTGGTTCCACATGCTTGCGTGGGCCAGGTTGAAGGCCTTCACCACGTGTACGCCTGGCGCCGCCGCCCCGATCAGGCCGGCCACACTCTCCCCGGCGCCGGTCGTCAGCATCACCCCGCCGGGCCCGGGGGCGAGGGGGTTCGTGCAGTCCAGGACCGTCCGCCCGGCAAGTGCCCCGGCGTGCTCCCGGGCGAGCGCCGGCGCGACTCCGGCCGGTACGGCGAGCAACACCACCTCCCCATACCCCGCCGCCTGCGCGGGCGTCCCGTGTCCGGCCGCCCCGATCCGCCCGGCGAGCGCCTCCGCAGCGGCCGCGTCCCGCCCGCCGATGAACACCTCGTGCCCGGCCCGCGCCCACGCGCCGCCCAGTGCCGCCGCCATGTCCCCCGTACCCAGTACGCCTATACGCATGGTCGTGTTCCCTCTCGTCCTGTCTCGTCCTGCTCGTTCCGTTCGGTGGCTGACGCTACGGACGCCGACGCGCACCGTTCGGTATCCATCGGCGGAGGCAGGATGGGCGGCATGGAAAATCTGACCGATCCGGCCGCGGGCCTGCCGGACCTCGCGTACACGGCGGACTGTCGGGCGCGCGTCGCCTTCGAGGTGCTGGCGAACCGCTGGGACAGTGTCGTGGTCTTCACGCTCGGGGTGACCGGCCCGATGCGGCCGCGCGCGCTGGTGGCGCGGATCGGCGGGATCAGCCCGAAGGTTCTGAACGAGGCGCTGCGACGGCTCGAGTACAACGGCCTCGTCGAACGCCACGCCTACGCCGAGGCCCCGCCCCGCGTGGACTACGCCCTGACCGAGGCCGGCACGGCGTTGCTCACGCCGATGCGGATGATGGGCGCGTGGGCGGCGCGCTACGCGGACGACGTGCTCGAAGCGCAGGACCGGTACGAGACCCGCTGAGCCCGCGTACTACGGGGAGCGGTCCGTGGCGGCGGGTCTGCGGGGTGGGAGTGCACACGGCGGCAGGGCGTCAGCCTCGCCCTGCACTCACCGGCCCTCGAGGCCCGGCGGGGACACAGCTCCGGCCGGACCTTGCGGCCACTGGGCCGACGCCCAGTGGGCCCGCATCGAGCCGTTGCTGCCGGACCGGACTCCTCAGCGGAGTGGGCGGTGGCGTGATCACCCGCAGGTGATCCACGCGAGCCGCCCGACCATGCCCTCGGATGCTCCTGCGGCGGACCGACCACGCAGGTCATCTCGCCGCCGACAGCCGCTGCAGGCCGCTGACCTTCGTGCTCACGCCAGGCTGCCACCTCACGGGATCGGCCTTCGGCGAAGCCGGGTCCCAGGTCTTCGGAAGGAAGAGCCGCCAGTGTGACCGCATCCGAGGCACGGTCGCCGGTTCAGGTGCAGCGACACCCCGGCCTGGCAGTTGGTGATGGGTGACCTCGCCCGCGGTGCCGGTGTACAGCCGCGTCACGTACACCGAGGCGCAGCCGTCCTTGAGGAGCCCCCTGTCATCGGTGATCAGCGCGGTCGGCCTGATGGCCGACTGCATCTTCCACGCGAGGGCGGGCCCGCCCGTGGGCAGAGTGCCTTGGGCTGGACCTGATGAAGTGGCTCGACCGACTTGCGTCCGCCCGTCAGCAACCCGCGCAGGTATACCGAACCCCATCACCGCTGATCCGTACGCGCGAACGGCTCCAACACCGCTGCCGCGAAATCCTTCAACTAGTGCTGTGTGCGGGAAGGTTCGCCGCGTGGGCCGAGTACTGGCCCGGTTCCCAGGTGCTGGGAGCGTTGCCCTCTGGACATCCGGCTCTGGCGGTGCCCCTGTTCTAGGCTGGGCGGATGAACGGGATACAGATCGTGGCGGACCAGGGTGAGTGGCGGGGCGGGTTCGAGGAGCGGGTGTTGGCCGGGTACCGGGCTGCGGGGTGCTCGGAGCCGCTGGCCCGGGCCCTGCTGGGACGGGCAGTGGAGGGTATTGACGGATGGACGGTTGCCAGGGACGGCAGCGGGTGGATCGCGGTTGGGGTAACGGAGGTCAACGGTTCGACCGTGGGCCGGATCCATGACCTGACGGTGCCGCGGGCGCGCGCGTGGGCCGAGCGGTGGTGTGCCGAGCAGGGTGCGCAGCGGGTGGAGGTCCGGCTCACCGGCGGAGCGGGAGCCTTCGCCGACTACCCCGTGCGGGGACAGATCCGGATGCGTGCCGCGGCCGAGCAGCCCGAGCTGCCTCCGGGTCTGACGGTCCGCCGGCTCACCGAGGAGGAGTACCCGGGCTGGTACGCCGCGGAGGAGGCCGCGAACATCGCGGACATCGTCCGGGCCGGAGCCATGACCCCGGAGCAGGCCAAGGAGAAGTCCGACCAGGACTTCGCCCGTTACCTCCCGCAGGGGTACCTGACCCCGGGTCACGCCTTCTACGTGATGGAGGCCGGCGGCCAGGCGGTCGGCACCGGCTGGGTGAACCACGGCTTCCTGCCTGGCGTGACCTTCGGCTTCTCGCTGGAGGTGTACAAGGAGCATCGCGGCAGGGGTTACGGCCGGGCCGCGATGGCTGTCGGCGAGTGGGCCACCCGGCAAGGCGGCGACGAGGCGATGATGTTCAACGTCTTCGGCGGCAACGACGTCGCGATGAGCCTGTACGACAGCACCGGCTTCGCCGTACTGGACGAGTACCGCTCGATCGGCCTTTAGCGCTGCGACGGGCAGGGTGGTTCCGGTTGGGTGGTCAGGCTGCTGTTCGTGGTGGTCGGCCGCCCCATCGGATGTTCCTCTCGCTGCGTATGCGCACTCGTTCGCGTCGTTGGGCCGCGAGGACGCCGGGGTGGCGGGTGGGCCTGTTCCCGGACGGCGGCTTGCCCGCTGCAGCAGGCTTGCCCACCCGCTGTCGGGGATGGTCCGCAGCTCGCGCCCCGTCTTCGACGGCTCGGGCGGCTGCACGAACAACCACTGATCTGTCACTTCGGGGCACCCGCGCAAGAACATGGAGGCCGGCTCAACCACCGTGGCGCGGACGGGAGTAGTCCGTCTGGGGGTGCAAGGTGACAGCCTGGACGTGGGCGACCCTCTCCGGGGCAACGGCGCCCGCGGTGTCCGGTCACCGGTCCAGCACCGTTTTTCGCCGGCCGCCGGGAACTCCCAGACGCGCGGTCGGACCCGTTGCACCCCCGTGCCTTCCCTCGTGAAGGAGGGCCAGCCGCACGAGCCGCTACCCCGCAGGACTGCGGCCCGGGTCGGCCGAACCGGCCGTCGTAGATGCCATTCGGTGGACGATGGCATGTTCGGACCGCTGCCCACGGCGATGTGGACCGGGGCCCGGCTCACTGCCGCCGGCCAGCAGTACCCCCACAGCCCCTCGTGCGCCGCCCCCAGCGCCTGCAGTACGGCTACTTGGTGTAGTTGTAGACGGTTGCCCGGGAGATGCCGAGTCGGTCGGCGATGTGCTGTGCGGAACTTCGGGTCTCGAAGAACCCTTCGCGATGCAGTTGCTGGACCAGTTCGCGCTTCTGGTCGCGGTTGAGGCTTCGTGGGGTGCTGGAGCGATCCGCCGCGAAGGAGTCGATGACCGCACGGAGTTCGCGTTCGGTGCGGTCGCGCAGCGTCTCGAGGCCCTCGTCCCGGTATTCGACGTCTGTGGCGACGAGGTTCGCCAGGGTCAGCGTCAGCGGGGACAGCGTGCTGATGTCGAGGTTCAGGCACAGTGCCGCGACGTAGCGCCCGTCGGCATTCTTGATCCCGATCGAGGTGCTCTTGGCCGGGCGTCCGTCGGGGAACTGGTTGCTGTAGTTCTGGATGACGCTGGGGTAGCTGGGGTCTGCGATTCGGCGTAGCCCCAGTTCGGTGGCGGAGTCACCGACTTGTCGCCCGGACAGGTTGTTCTCGATGACGCGGATGGCGCTGCGAGGCCGACGCAGGTCGTGCAGGACGACCTCGCACAGCCCCGGGAACATGCGCCCAAGGGCGACCGCGATGCGTTCTGCTTCCCGTAGGAGGTGCTCGTCGGCGAGTTCGTCATCGGGTCGGTCACGGAGGGTCTCGGCTGACGGGTCGAGGCTGTCATCGTCAGTGGTATGGCCCTGGTGCGGGGGCTGCGAGGGGCGTGCCATCGCGCTCTTCCTTCTCTTCGGAGGTCAGTTGGAAGGCCCATCGAACACGGAGGCCATCCTCTCGGCGGACTTCAGCCCGGCGCCGGTGAGCACGACCACGGTCGTCTGGTCGGGTGCGATGTCTCCGGTCGCGATGAAGTGATCGAGGGTTGCCGCGGCGACGCTGCTCGTCGGCTCGGCGTAGAGGCCTCGCGCGCTCAGCGCGCGGACCGCGGCATAGATCTCCGCCTCGGGGACGGCGTATGCAGCGCCCTTGGAGCGGCCGATGGCGTCCACCGCCTCGGGCAGTCGGACCGGGTTGGCGATGGATGCACCTTCAGCGATCGTCGGTACCCGCTCGCCGCGGCTGGCCGGGTCGATGCCGTTGTACGTGTCCGCGATGGTCGCCCAGTGCTCCGGTTGCCCGACGAACAGGCGCGGGCGCCTGTCGATCTGACCGGCATCGAGCAGCTCGCCGAACGCGATGTCGCACCCGATGATGTTGCTGCCTGCCCCAGCCACCAGGACGACGTTGTCAGGCGCCGAGAAGCCCAAAGACTCCCACATCTCGTAGGCGATGGTCTTCGTGCCCTGGATGAACATGGGATGCCAGTTGTGGCTGGCGTAGGGAATGTGCGCCGACTGTCGAATCGCCTCCTCCGAGACCTCCTCGCGAGTGCCGCTCACAAGTTCGATCTCGGCTCCGTAGGCGCGGGCCTGGAGTATCTTGGCTGCCGAGGTGGCGGCGGGGGCGATGATCTTGGCGCGGATGCCGACCGCCGCGGCGTAGGCGGCGACCGCAGAACCACCATTTCCGGAACTGTCCTCTAGCACGCGGCGGGCACCGTGTGCTGCGAGGTGGGACATCATGACCGATACGCCGCGGTCCTTGAAGCTGGAGGTCGGGTTGAACCACTCCAGCTTGAAGTGGACCCGTCGACCAGCCCAGTTGGCCGGGATCATCGGTGTCCATCCTTCTCCCAGGCTCACCCGGTGGGTGGCCGGGACGGGCAGTGCCGCGTGGTATCGCCAGATGGACCGTTCGGTCGTGTCGATCTGGTCAGGACGCAGGCCTGGCAGCGAGCTGATGCTGAGGGGGCTGCCGTCCTCGCCTCGCCAGCGGGGGTCGTCCAGGGAGTAGCGGTTCCCGGATCGATCGTGCTGGTCGGGGGCGGGAGCGTGCTGTTCGGCGGTCATGGCCTGTTCCACTTTCTTCTCGTGAAGCGGTCAGCGACCCCCACGGCCGGGATCCAGGATTCGTGGTCCCCTCGGCGCGGGAGCGGGCGAACTGCCGACCGCGACGCCCCTTGCGTTGTCGAGCGTGCTCACGGTCGTTTGACCTCCCTGGACGCACGCAGTTGGTCCGCCAGCCAACTCAGTCGACGGGTCGCCGTAAACGTTAGACGCATTATCTAAAATTATCCAACGCGTCTAACGATCCGCCCCGCACCCCCGGTGTATTCCTGGCGAGGTGGCGCACTCCCCGCGGCAGAACCCGCCGGACCTGAGCTGCGTCCGTCCTCCTCGGCCGAGGCGCCGCGGCACCGGTCACGCGCGAGATCCTCCGCAGCTACCCAAACCCGCCCCCGCCCGCCGCCCGGCATCGACGTTCCTCAGTCCTGGGCGGGGATGTCCAGGGCGGTCCCGTACAGGCGGGAAACCCGGATCAGGATCACCACGCGCCGGTCGGGCAACGGCGTTTCGTCGGGGGCCGCTCCGTCGGCTGGGTCCACTATCTCCGCCTCGCCCTCCGCCACGGCGAACGACCAGACGTCCGGACCGCTGACGTGGAGTGACGTGCGGGGGTTGCGGCGCAGCTGGCGGACCTTGAGACGGTCGGCGGTGGAGGAGACGCGCAGTACGCGCTCCTCGGCGTTCCAGTCGTAGAGGACGGTCGACAGGTGCGGGTGGCCGGTGCTTCTGACGCTCGCAAGTACGCCGAACTGTTGCTGCCGCAACAGCTGGGAGATCTCTTGGGTGGTGAGGGACCGGGGGGCCGGGCCGTCGTTTCTGGTGGTGCCGCTGGTGTTCTCGGTGGTGCTGTTCTCGCTCATGGGGGATCAGCCCTTCGGTGGTCGGGAGAGGGGTGTGGGGCGGGGCAGACGGCGGCGGTGTGGCCCGAGCGGTGTGTCGGTGGCCGGCTCTTGGGCTGCCGGGCGCCCGGCTCCTGGGCGGCCTGCCGCTCCTGATCCGGCAGCTTGGAGAGGTCGGGGGCGCGACCCGGTGCTCTGACCCGGCCCTGGGATCAGGCGTTGGTGTAGTGGGCGGCGTACACCTCGTTGGGCGGGACGACAGTGATGACGTCGATCAGCACGCCGTCGGGGGCGGCGATGACGAAGTGGCGCTGGCCGAACTCCTCGGTGCGCAGGGGCAGTACCGCGGGCAGGCCGGCCTCCACTACGAGCCGCTGGTACTCGGAGTCCACGTGGTCCACCTCGAAGTTCAGCAGCAGACCGCCCTCGAGCGCGGCCCGGTGGCCCTCGGGGACGGTCGGGTGGGCGTGGTCGAGAAGGGCCAGCTCGTACTGCGGTGCGTCGGGGCGGCGCAGGCTGACGTACCAGTCCGCCTCGAAGGTCACCTCGAACCCGAGGTGGCGGGTGTAGAAGTCGCGCGACGCCGCGACATCGCGTGTGGCGAGCACCGGGTAGAAGCCGCCGAGCCCGGTCTTGGGCGCGGTGGTGGGTTCGTTCGTCATGCCAGGGCCTCCCGGTCCATTTCGCATACCCAGGGTATGTGAGCTGTAGTTGTTAGCATACCCCCGGTATGTGAAATGGGAAGGGCGGTACGCGCGATGGCGGTCAACCGGGCGGAGCAGCGGGCGGCCACGCGGCGCGCGCTGCTGGCCGAAGGACAGCGGCGGTTCGCCGCAGACGGCTACCACCACGTGGTGCTGGCCGAGGTGGCGCGGGCCGTCGGGGTCACCAAGGGGGCCGCCTACCACCACTTCGACAGCAAGGCGGGACTCTTCCGAGCCGTCGTCTCGCAGGTCCAGCAGGAGCTGGGGGAGCGGGTCGCGGCTGCCGCCGAACAGCACGAGGACCTCTGGGAGCAGCTCCGAGCCGGCTGCCGGGCCTTCCTGGCCGCGGGGACCGACCCGGCCGTGCGACGGATCCTGCTGGTCGACGCGCCGACCGTGCTGGGCTGGGACGAGTGGCGGACCCTGGACGAGGAGTCCTCGGCCCGGCACCTCACAGAGGCCCTGGCGGCGCTCGCCGCAGCCGGGATCATCGCCGATCAGCCGGTGGAGCCCCTGGCCCGGCTGCTCTCGGGGGCGATGAACGAGGGCGCACTCTGGATCGCGCGGGGCGGGGACCCGCAGGCGGGGGAGCAGGCGCTCGACCGGCTGCTGGCGGGGCTGCGCACCCCGGCTCAGGACTGGGATCAGAATGAGGTCTCTGTGGCTCGCGAATGACGACGTGTCAGTTCGCGTTGGCGCGGCCCGGAGGCCTGTGGAAGCTGGACTCCGGACCAGGCATCGACCTCGCACTGTCTGTCGGCATTGTTCCCTGTGGTCACGACTGTGCCGTTGGCACGCAGGCCAAGGGTGTGCGTTGAACCGGCCGCCACGGCGACAATGTCGCGCCAATCGCCGACTTCGCACTGTCCGTAGCTGTTGTCTCCTGCTGCGAGGACCCGTCCGGACGCAGTGACCCCGACGGTGTGGTAGCTGCCCGCACCGAGCGCCACCACGTCTTCCCACTCATCGACCTCGCACGCCCCGGTTGCCCGGTCTCCGGTCGCTACTGCCCGCCCGTCGGCTCTGAGGCCGACGGTATGGAGATACCCGGCCGAAACGGCGGCTAGGTCACGCCACCCTTCAACGGCACACTGCCGCCGTCGGTTGTTCCCCGTGGCCAGTGCAGAACCGTCCGACCGCACGCCGACCGAGTGCCAGTCACCACACGAGAGGACGACCATCTCGCGCCAGGACTGCACGTCGCACTGTCCTTCTGAACTCCGGCCGACTGCCAGCACGCGGCCATTCGCGAGTAGCCCGAGCGTGCGGCGCCAGCCTGCGGCCACGGCCGTGATGCCTCGCCATCCGGCGACATCACATTGCCCATCGCCATTCCACCCCGTTGCCAGCACCGTACCGTCCGACCGGAGTCCCACCGTATGAGACCTGCCCGTGTTCGTCGCGGTATGGACGTTGCCAGCTGCCACCGCGACGACGTCTTCCCATCGCTCGACACGACATTCAGCGGCTGCGGTATGGCCCACGGCGAGAACGGTTCCATCCCAGCGCCGTCCGACCGAATGACGCCTTCCGGCCGCCAGCGCCGACGGGTGAGCGGGCATTCCGCCTCCTTGTGCTGGCACGAGTTCGCGACATGGGATTCCACCTTACTTTGCACTGGAATCAGAGCGGGGTCCTCAGTCGTCGCCAGCAGATGACGGCACAACCGGGTGTGATGAAGGCCTGGTGGATGTCGTCGCGGATCTCCCAGCGGATGCGTAGGCGGCGGAACCGGTGCAGTAGTGCGATGGCGCCTTCCACGACCCAGTGGTGTACGCCGAGTCCGGAGCCGTGTTCGATGCCGCGCCGGGCGATGTGCGGGGTGATTCCGAACCGCCGGACCTGGTCGCGGTAGCTCTCGTGGTCGTAGCCGCGGTCGGCGCAGAGGGTCAGCGTGGCGGCCAGCGGGATGCCGTGGGCCTCGACGACCACGTGGTGCTTGCCGCCGTCTTGCCCGGCCCACCGGGGACGGGCCGGTGGCCGCACCACCTTTTCTCGCCCGCAGATGGCTCGAGTCGACCGACGCCCGGGACAGATCCAGTATGCCGGCCGCCCCCAGTTCGGCCAGCAGCATCTCGTGCAGGCGCTGCCAGACCCCGGCCTCGTACCACTCCCGCAGTCGCCTCCAGCAGGTCATCGCGGAGCCCAAGCCGAGTTCCTGCGCGAGGTAGCGCCAGGGGAGCCGGTGTAGAGCACGAACAGGATGTCGTACAGAACCCGCCGGTCGTCGAGCCGACGACGCCCCGGGTACCGGAAGCGCCGCTCAGTCACCGGCAACAGCGGCTCGATACGCTCCCACAGCCCATCGTCAGCCGCCCACGGCTTGCGCCCACCAGTCTCGGTCGCAACCACCCCCTCCGGGCCGCATCAACGCGAACTGACACGCCGTCATCTCCGAGCCCCGCAGACCTCATCCTGATTCCCATCCTCAACCTCTCGCGCGACAACACCGCCGCCATGGGCGCCGGCATCTACGCGAACACAGAACCGGTCACCGTCATCTCACTCACAGCGAGGTCAGGTGAACGGACCACCGCCGTCACCCCGAGCGCCGTCCCCACGGGTGGCTCCGGGGACGGCATCGCCCCGGACGTGACTGCGGCCGCTGTCTGCGGCTCCCGCATTCCACCACTGGCAGAGGGCGGGTCGGCGGCTGGTGATGGACGGCTGCGTTGGCCTGGTCTGGTGAGGGTGGTGGTGAGTCCTTCACCCACAGCACCTGCGGTCCGCCTGCCCTCAGTCGCCGAGGATCCGTTCCCACAGCAGGCCGTCCCGCCAGCTCCCGTCGAGGAGGATCGAGGAGTGGGAGACGCCGTACGGGCTGAATCCGTTGCGGCGCAGTACCCGTTGCGATGGCAGGTTCTCCAGGTTGGTCGAGGCCTCGGCGCGGTGCAGGCCGAGTTCGTCCGTCATGATGCGGAGCACGTGGCCGACGGCGCGTCCGGCGTGCCCTTGATTCTGGGCGACAGTGGCGATCCAGTATCCGACGGAGCCGCGGCGCAGGTGTGGCTGCGGCAGGATGCCTCCGACGGTGACCTGTCCGATCACGTGGTCGTCGGCGAGCACCACACCCGGCCAGACGGTGCCGGCCCGGTGTCCGGCGAGCAGGCCGTCAATCCGCTCTGCCTGACCCTCCGGGGTGAAGAAGTCGGCGGGTTGTGCCGGTTCCCACCGCCGGAAGGCCTCGACGTCCCGCATCCGGTGGGCGGCGATCGGGGCGGCGTCGGCGGGCTCGATCAAGCGGATCGCAGTACTGGTGTGCATGGGTCGGTCCTTGTCGCGGTGCATGGGATCAGACGGTCGGGCCAGGGGAGGGCGCACACTTCGGCGCGCCCTACACCCGCCGCAGGATCGAGTCGATCGCGCAGCTCGAGTTCTCGCCGAACAGGTCCAGATACCGGGTGTCGAGCTGGTATCGATGCGGACTGCTGCGGAGGAACTCGCGGAGGGCGCCCCGCTTGGCCAGGCTGTCCTCCACCAAGAGGTAGTCGCCGGAGGTCAACCGGGCATCGAAGAACTCGAGCACGGCCCGGACGTGTGCGTGGGCGTCCTCGATCACCAGCCAGGGCCTGGGCAGGTCATCGGAGTCGGCGAGGACCTCGCCGAGACGTCCGACGTCCCCCGTTCGGAACCGCACCCGGTCGTCCGCCAGGTCCACCGGAGTGCGATCGATCGAGATGATTTCCGGCCGCTGGCCGTGCGCCGCTGCGACGTCGGCCAGCCAGAGCGCGCTCCCGCCGCTGCCGGAGCCGAGTTCGATGATGGTGCCCGGGACCAGCTCCGCGATCAGCATCGGATAACAGGCCAGGTCGAACACCGTCTTGTACAGAGGCCGCCCCGCCCACGTGAGGTGCTCGGTGACGCCCTGCGTGGCGACGAAGTTCTGGACCGGGAATGCGAGGGCCGCGAGCACGTCCCGGTCGGAACGATCGAGGCGCGGCAGCGGATCCCGGTACCGGTCCCCGGTCAGCAGTGCGAGGTACCCGGTCAGTTCGTCGGACCGGCCGGTGCGCCGGGCCTCGGTCACCGCACCCCGGATGTGGTGGTCGTGATAGGTGGAGATGCCGCCCTGCCGCTCGACCTTCGCGGCCACGAGGCGCTCGGCGATCTCGGCGAGGCCGGTGACGTCGACTTCGTCCATGGGTCAGCGTCCCGGGCAGGGTGCGGCACAGACCAGCCTGGCGTCGACCAGGAGGTCGAGCAGTGCCTGGTCCGCGTCCAGCTCCGCCAGGGTGAAGCTGTCGGTCCGGCCCGACACGGCACGCCATAGGGCTTCCTGGCCGGGCTCCAGGGTGATCAGCCGGTCGGCTGTTCGCAACCGGACCCCGTCGGAGTGCAGGACCCCCTCCGGATGGGCATGGAAGCGCACAGCCCGGTCTTCGCCGACCACCGAGGACACCGGACGGGCGGGTAGCGGGGCGAACTGATCCAGCCGCGCACCGACCACCCGGGTCGCGACCGTCTCCGGGACCAGCTTGGTTATCATGTCGGCGATTTCTCCCATCGCATCGGCCACCGTGGCCTCGGTGCGGGTACCGTCCCGGAAGGCGCCCGGGGATAGTTCCCGGGCCAGCCCGGGATCACGCAGAACCTCGGCCAACAGGGCGCGCAGCACGGCATCCAGCTTCGTGGCCCAGACGGTGAAGGTCAGGTGCAGGCTCGGCTCCGAGCCGCTGCTCCCGCTGTGCCACCACCCCCGAGGTATCCACAGCACGTCACCCTCCGCCAGGACCACCTCCAGGTCGGCCGGATCCTTCGCCGGGTCGTGGTCCGGTGCCCACAGTCGCCAAGACTTGCTGCCCGAGACCTGGGTCAGCCAGGCGTGGTAGGGGTCGTGGTGGGCGCCGAAGCCCTGCTCCGTGCGAGGTGTCAGGTAGGCGTTGACGAACACCGGATGCCCGATGTCGGCCGCCAGACGCCGGCAGGTGTCCGCCAGGGGTGGCCAGAACCGCTGCAACCCCTGGAGTACGAGCGTCGCCCCGTCGGCCAGCTCGGCGCCGATCCGGACCGGGTCGGCCAGCCCCTGGACGGCCTGCGACGTGTGCCGTTCCGGCCGGGTCACCAGCTCCGCCGGTAGCAACCGGTGGTCCCGGGCCATCCGGAACGCCGGTGCCTGCAGTCCCTGGTCGTTGAGGATCGTGTCCAGCGCCGACCAGGTCAGTGTGGTCCGCAACTCGGAGGCGCTGCCGACCCGGTGGTAGGGCGCGGCGGGCCAGTCGTCGGTGAACCAGGCCGGGTCGCCGAGCGCGTCGAGGACGCTCATGTCAGTTCTCCTCTCCGAGTACGGCGCGTACCGCTTCGAGCGCGTCGAGCCGCTTGCGATCCCAGGTGTCCCGGCGGTCTTCGGCCAGTTCCGGTTCGAGGACCTCGACCACGGCGGCCGGCAGCCGCTCCTTCCACCGCCGGAGCAGGAGGGAAGGCCGCCGGTCCCGGAAGTGCAGGCCGTGAGCCGCGCGGAGGGCGCTTCGGGCGTCTTCGGCGGACAGCTCCGTTCGGCTCAGCAACCAGCGGACGTTCGCCAACGGCACGGTCACGGGGGAGTAGTCCTCCGGGTCGTACAGGAGGGCCACGTCTCCGTCGGACTCGATGGCGCCGGACAGGTACTGCTCGTACACCCACCCGCTGCCCGTCATGCCCAGGGTCCGGCACTCGACGGCCCGGAGCGCGCCCATCGACGAGGCGCCGGCGAGGGGCTGCCCGGAGGCCAGCACCGAGCGGATCTCGGTGATGCTCACCGCGAGGTTCTGGCCGAACTCGCCGTCCAGGATCAGCACCCGGTCGGTGCCGCCGGCGTCGACCACCTCGACCAGGTCGAGTCGGCGCACCGGGGGCCGCACGTCCAGGTCGTGCCCTGCCCTCGTGGCGAGTGCCCGCAAATCGACCAGGTCGGCGGGGCGCAGGGAGGGTCCGGTGAACAGGATCGTGCTGGTGCGGGTCATCGCGGGGACCTCGCCAACCCGGTCCTGACCATCGCTGCGTGCAGTCTGGTGCCGAGCCGGGCCGGGTCGTTGTGGTGGTTCTCGATGCCGGGCACGATCACTTGGGTCACGGAGAACGGCAGGTCGGGCGGTGCGAGTTCGGTGGCGAACACGAGGTCCAATCCGGCCGTCCCGAGTCCGTCGAGAACCAGTCGGAGGTCTCCCTCCACCCTGCCGGTGGTGTTGTTCGGCAGCTCGCCGAAGTCCAGCTCGGACCGGCCGGCGCTCCAGGTGTGCAGCATCTTGCGCATCTCTTCGTAGGAGGCGTGTCGGCGGTGTACCTGGCCGTTGAGGTCCTCGCGAGCTCCGGAGATCACGTTCAGTCGGGACTGCGCGGCTTCGGTGAGTGCTCGGCTGAGCGCCACGGTGGGGTCGGGATGACAGCCGGCGCCGCCGTTGATCAGGAGGCCGTCCTCCGAGTGGGTGTCGTCGGTCGTGACGAAGACGGTCGGTATGCCGATCTCGTTGACGTAGGCGAAGACCTGTACCTGAATTCCGGCCCCTTCGAACCGGGCGACGAGTTCCTGCGCCTCGGGCGGCAATGTGCCCGAACTGATCCGGTGGCCGCCCCGCAGCGTCTCGCCGAACGCGGTGCAGTCGTGCTCGACAAGTTCCAGCAGGCCGTGCAGCAGTGCCTCGCGCGGGCTGTTGCCCGAGGCCAGGCCGATGGTGTTCGAGGAGAACATCCCGTACTCGTCCGGAAACGGGGTGAACACCGCCAGCGCGGGGATGAGTACCTCGGTGTCGGAGTGCAACTCGCGCGCCGGCCACCAGGACAGCGGCTGCCGCTCGGTCCAGCGGTGGCCCCGCCGGAGGATCAGCCGCCGGGGGTCGAGGGTCGGCCGACCGGCCGCGACGAGTTCGGCGTAGCTCGCGCGGAGCGGCGGTTCGGCGGCCCGGGGCTCGCACCAGGTGCGTTCGATCGCCTCCATCATCGCCGAGACCCGTGCGGCCGTCGCGGTCGTGCCCTTGCCACTGGTGACCGTGTTGAGGCCGGGTGCGGCGTCGGGACGGCAACTGTTGAACACCGGGATGCCGAGCACGTCCAGGTCGGTCACGTCGGCGATCCGGGTGATGCCGCATCGGTCGAGTACCGCGCCGGCCAGTTCCGCGGTCGCCTCCAGGGTGCGGATCCGCAGCGAAGTGCCGCCCGCGGTGGTCGCGTCGGACGGGGTCGTCGGGAGCCAGTGCTCGCGGCCGAGGCTGATCCGCGGGGTGAGCGCGGTCGTGGTGGTCGTCATGCCGCGAGCACCTCCGCGCAGGCCGCGCGGACCCAGTCGTACCAGGCGGTCACGTTGGCCGCACGCTCGATGCTGTGACCTTCGTCGGGAAGCAGCATGAGCCGGACGTCGACCTTCCTGGTGTCCAGTGCCCGGTACATGGCCCGGGCCTCGCCGACCGGGACGTGCTGGTCCGCGCAGCCGTGCGAGAGCAGCACGGTGACTCCCGGATCGATTCCGTCCAGTGCGAGGCTCTCCCTGCGGTATGCCTCGGACTCCTCGACCGGCCCGTACTCCCGAAGCCAGTGCCAGTGCAGATCGCTGGCGCGGGCCACGGCGGCGAAGTCCGACCAGCCGGCGTGACTGGCGACGAGTCGGATCTCGGGCAACCGGGTGGCCAGGGCCAGGGCGAGGTAACCGCCGAAGCTGCCGCCCATCGCGGCGACGCGCCGTGCATCCAGGTCGGGCCGCCGGAGCGCCGCGCGGACCTGTTCGGCGGCGACCGAGGCCACCTCGGAACTCCACCGGCCCCAGCCCCGCTCGACCGTCTCCTGTCCGTACCCCATGGACAGGGGAGGATCAGGCATCAGCACGGCATGGCCCTCGGCGACGAACGGCCACGGATTCCACCGCCACGACCAGTCGATCCAGCTCAACAAGGGGCCGCCATGGCACCAGACGAGTACCGGCAGCGGCTCGGCCGGTTCGTCGGCAGGCAGGCACAGCCAGCTGTGCCACGTCGTGCCGTCCTCGGCGCGATGGCTGAGTCGTTCCATGCGTCCGGTCGGCCGGGCGGCGGCCGCCGGGGTCAGCAGGGTACGCGCGGAGGGTCCGGCCAGGTCCACGGCGACCACTTCGGGGGGCAGGTCCACTCGGGACTGTACGACCAATGCCTCGGCCGCCGTGACGGTGACGGACCCCACGGATCCTGACAGCTCGACCGGCTCGGGACGGTCGCCTTCCGGCTCCACCGTGTACAGACGCCGTCGGCCGTGGTCCTCGCCGACGCAGAGCAGGGTGTGCCCGCACCAGGCCCTCGGCTGGAGCCAGTGCGGGTGACGGGCGGCGGGCCGCGACAGTCGGGAGCCGTCCGACGCCACCAGCACCACGCCCTGGCGCGGTCCGAGCCCCGGAGTGGCCACCCGCTCTGCCGTACAGGCGAACCAGGCACCGTCCGGGGACGGTACGGCGTCCCGCAGGTCTTCGTCCGGCCACACCGCCTGCGCGGCGGTCGGGTCCGCCACGGGGATGAGCAGCAGGCCGTGACGGCGGTGGCCGCCGGGCAGGAAGCGGACCACGCCGGCCGCGCACCGGCTGCCGTCCGGGGTCAGTGACAGCAGTCCTGTGAGCCGTTCGTTCGGAGCCAGCGTGACGTCGAGTGGTTCCGGCACCCCGGCTTCGAGGGATGTCAGAAGCAGGCCGAGCACCTCGCCGGCGGCCTGGTAGCCGGAGCGCGGCCAGAGGTCGCCGTCCAGGAGGACGGCGGTCCGGTGCGGATCAGCCCGGTCGACGGGCACCCAGGCCGCCGCGACGATCACGGAGCCGCCGGCGGCGTAGGACACCACGTCGCGGTCCGGACTCAGCACGAGTTCCGTCTCGGCGTCGGGGCGGTGCCGGCGCAGGCTCCGACCGTTGCCCGCCTTGGTGTCGGAGAGGAACAGGTAGCCGTCGTCGAGCACGGTCACCGCGGAGGCCCCGGCGTAGGCGTGCGCCAGGGTGAGGTCGCCGTCCGGCCCCGGTGCGTAGCCGAGGACGAACGGCACCGGGTACGGCCGGTCGGGTCGGGCCATCCTGGCCTCGAGCACCAAGCCGTCCCCGAGCCGGTGCGCGATCTCCGCGCGGACCTGGCCGAGCAGGACGTCCGGTTTCATGTTCGGCCGCCGCGGCGCGGATCGACGGCGGCCCGGTCCACCAGCGCTGCGGGGTCCAGGTCGGCCAGTGCCTTGCCCAGTTCCGTACGCAGCCAAGCGGTCTTCTGCGCCGGCGTGAGGAAGTGGTGGGTCCCGGCGATCCCGGTGGCCGCCGGGCCGTCGAGGAATTCGGCGATCATCAGGCCGGCCAGCTCCGAAGCGGTCGGCTCTTCGATGGTCACGGTGAGATGGAACGATCCGTCCGGGCCGGCCTCGCAGCCGGTGTCCTGCCCACCGGGCAGGTACAGCACATCGCCGGGAACGAGTTCGATCGCCGGGCCGGAGGGCGGCGTCCAGTGCGACGCACCGTCGAGCTGGAAGTGCAGTGCGTGCTGATCCGTGGTGTGCTCCGAAGACGCGCTCGCGCCGGGCGGAGTCAGGAAGACCGCCGCCCGCGCCCCGCCCCGCAGGTCCGCCCGCAACGCGTCCAGCAGGCCGCGGATGCCGACGTGCCAGTCCTCGGGCTGGTTGAGGGTGATCACCCGTCCCGACGCGTACTTCGCGCGCACCGCATCCGGATCGGCGTAGGCGGGCAACGCCCGGCCCAACACCTCGCGGGTCGTGGTGATGCCCTGTGCGGTCGCGCCGCCGCCGACCTCGCGGAGCATGCTGAAGTACGGTGCGACCAGCAGCCCGCACTCGATCATCTCCCAGGCGGCGGCCCGTTCGAGCAGGTCGGGTCCGGCCTCGTACCGGAAGACTTCCGGCCGCCGCGCCCAGGTCCCGGCGGCGAAGGAGTCGACATCGCCGACGATGTCGGCCAGTAGCGTCATCGGATCGTCCTGTTCCGCATTTGTTCGACGGCCGTGCCGACAAGGGCGTCCGGGTCGGCCGAGTCCAGGTGGTTCCGCAGCGCCTTCGCCACGGCCGCCGCCCGGTCTTCCAGGGGCAGGGCAGGGTCGACCCTCGGCTGTTCGAAGGTCGCCATCAGGGCCCCGGCCAGGTCCCGCGGTGTCGGCTCGGTGATGGTGAAGGTCAGATGCAGGGAAGTGCCGCCCCGGGCGGTGGCCACGTGAGGGAAGCCGTGTGGCAGGTACAGGACGTCGCCGGGTTCCATCACGAAGGTGTGCGAGCGGCTGTCGGCGTCCACGTTCAGCCCCGGACGCGCGTCGATCTGGTCGGGGGCGTCGTAGATCGTCCACTCCTTGGCACCGGCGAGCTGGAGCGCCAGCACGTGCGAGCCGTCCCGGTGGGGGAGCATCCCGGTGTTGTCACAGGGGGTGTAGAAGACGTAGGCCTTGAGTTCGGCGGCGATCCGCGTCTCCAGGGCGCGCATCAGGGTGCGGATCGGCAGGTGCCAGTCTTCGAGCTGGCTGAACTTCATGGTGGCGCCGGCGGCGAGGTGCGAACGGACCTTCTCCGGATCGGCGAACGATCCGACGCGTTGGCCGAGCACGTTCCGGGATCGGGTGAAGTCACCGATCGCGGGCTGGTTGCCCTCGCGCATCAGGGTGAAATAGGGCCAGCGCAGGAGGCCGGCGTCGAGCTGGGCCTGGATGGCGTGCTCGTCGATCAGGCCGTCCGGCGGGGCCGCCTTGGGGAACAAGCCGAACTTCTTGTTCCAGTAGGTGCCCAGCAGGTCCACGTCGTCGATCAGTCGGACCAGCGGATGTTCCATGACCACAGCCGTCCCTCTTGGTCGGATCCGGACCAACTCTGGGGCCGCCGGAGCGGCTCCCAGAATCGGCTCACCGAAGGCCTGTGTTCTTAGGCCTCGTTGATGTTCTCGATCACCATGGGGCGGGAGTGGTCCGAGAGCTCCTCGATTTCCGCGTTGGCTTCCGCGATGAGCAGCTCAGCCTCGGTCGCCCGGAGCTTGTCGTCAAAAGACATGCCGACTCCTTCTGGTTTGAGACGGTTCCAGCGCGTTTGCACCGGATGAAGCATCGACAGTACGTCGATCTGGATCATTCCGGTAGGGCACTTGCCCGCCAACTAATGCAAATATCCGAGGAATTCAGCCATGGTGCGGCGCAAACCCGCTGCCCCGAGACCGTGTGCGATCGCGTGCTGACGTGGAGTGCCGTAGTGGCGCAACTCGTCCAGGCTCACGCCGAGGGACAGCGTTCGATGAGCCCGGTCGGGCAGGGCGCGGGCGACCTCGGCGGCGGAGGTGCCCGCGAGATAGGGCTCGACGAGCACGACATTGGCCTCCGGCTGGTCGGCCACCGCGGCCCGCAGCGCCGCCGCGTCGAAGGGCCGGACGGTCGACGCGTACAGCACGGTCACGTCCAGCGGCCCGGTCGCCTCCAGTACGGCGTCGGCCAGCGGTCCGACCGCGATCACGGTGCCCCGCCCGCCCTCGCGCAGCACCCGGAACCCGTTCCCGTCCGGATGGAAGGCGTTCTCATTTGCCTGGTTGGACAGGCGGATGTAGACCAGTCCGCTCCCCGCCGCAGCCCGGCGCAGCTGTGCCTCCGCCTCGTCGGGATGACCCGGAACGTGGATCGTCCAATCGGGCAGGGTGGCCAGCAGCGCCACGTCTCCGGGGGACTGGTGGGTCCGCCCACCGCTGGCGATGTCGTAGGACCCGCCCGCGCTGACCAGCACCGCGCCCACGTCCTGGTGGTTCAGGTCGAGTTTGATCTGTTCGAACGGCCGCTCGATGAGGAACGGCGCGAAGCTGTGCGCGATGGGTCGCAGCCCGGCCAGGGCCAGGCCACCGGACACGCTGATCAGCAACTGTTCGCGGATGCCCAGATTGATCACCCGATCCGGATGCTCGCCGGAGGCCCGGCTGAACATCTTCGCGCTCAGGTCGGCTGTGACCAGCGCGAGGTTCTCGTGTTCGGCGAGCAGCTCGGTCGTGACCTCGACGAACCGCTCTCGCATCTGCCCGGCCATGGCTTCTCCTCCTCGGTTGTGTCGTCAGTGGCTGGGGCTGTACTCGACCTCGGCGACCACCACAGAGGGGCGACCCGGATGAGGTGCGGTGAACGCCGCCTCGAGCGCGGTGTGGTCGCGCCCGTCGACCCGCGCCGTCGCCCAACCCTCCACGGCGAAGCGGGTCTCCAGTCCGCCGGGCCAGCCCTGTGTCGCGTTGCCGTTGTCGATCACGACGACGTTGAGCTGCTCGAGCCGACTCCGGCCGGCGTAGGCGATCGCCTCGTGGTTGGAACCCTCGTCGAGTTCGCCGTCGCCGAGCAGTACCCACAGCCGAGGTGACGTCAGGCCGCGCGCCCGCAGGCCCAGCACGGTGCCCACGGCCAACGGGAGACCGTGGCCGAGCGACCCGCTGGAGATCTCCACCCCCGGTATGAGCAACCGGTCCGGGTGGTGGCCGAGAGAAGCGTGGTAGGTGCCGAACCGGTCGAACTCGGCCGGATCGACGAAGCCCTTCGCGGCCAGCACCGCGTAATAGGCCATCGGACCGTGCCCCTTCGAGAGGTAGAACCGGTCGCGGTCCTCCGCCATGTCGGGCCCGACCCGCAGCACCCGGTCGTAGAGCACCCAGAGCACATCCAGGGTGGAAGACGCCGCCTCGGCGTGCTTCTCGTCCCCGGTCATCGAAGCCATCAAGCGGTACAGGTCGTCGTAGACCAGCCCTGTCATCACACCACCTACTTCCCCAACTCCGGTCAGAGGCGCGAACATACACGACCGTCGATCTTCACCGGCCGTCACTTGAGGACCGTGACGGGATCGCTCAGGGCCACTGCCGGGTCGTCGATCAGTGGTCTAGGGTGGGCGGCCATGAAGCATCGGTGGGTGTACGACGAACGAATACCGCCCGGGGAGACGGCGCGGGTGTGCGAGGGGCTGATCCGGCAGGGGAAGGTCCCCGGAGGGCGGATGGCGTGATCACCTCCTTCGTCCGCAGCAACTACGCCTCACTGCGCGGCCCGACGGCCCCCCTGGCCGTTCTGCACCTGCTCGACAGCGTCGGCAACGGCCTGTTCCTGGCCAGTTCGACCGTGTACTTCGTCGTGGTCGCCGGCTTGCCCACCGCTCAGGTCGGGATCGGGCTGTCGCTGGCAGGGCTCACGGGATTCTTCTCCAGTGTCCTGATGGGGCGGGCAGCCGACAGGTTCGGGGCCCGGCGCATGCTGATGATCAGCATGTTGGCCCTCGCCGGTGTCTACTGCATGTACCCGATGGTCGACTCGGCGCCCACGTTCTTCGTGGTGGTGGCCCTGGTAGGCGCCCTCGAATGGGGCAGCGGTCCGCTGTTCCACACCTTGGTCATGGATCTGGTCCCGGAATCCGACCGTGTCACCGCACGGGCCGCCCTCCGTTCGGTGTTCAACGTCGGCTTCTCCGCGGGCGCACTCGTCGCCGCGGGGCTGATCGGCATCGGCGGTGCGGCCATGCAGGCCCTGCCGCTCGGCAACGCCCTGTCCTTCGTGCTTGCCGCACTGGTGGTCGTCAGGCTGCCGGTCACCCACCCCGGACCGCCACCCGAACGAGCCTCACGGTTCAGGGCGCTGCGGGACGTCCCGTTCCTCGGTGTGATCGGCGTGTCGACCCTGCTCGCCCTCAACGGCACCGTGCTCGCGGTGGGTGTACCGCTGTGGCTCCTCGGTGTCGACGGCGTACCGCGCAGCGTGATCCCGCTGGTGTTCATCCTCAACACCGTGCTGGTGGTCCTGTTGCAGGTCCGGGCCGCCCGAGGCGCGGACACCTTGGACGGCGCTGTCGCCGCCGCCCGCCGATCCGGGCTGGTGAGCGCCGCGGCCTGCCTCGTCATGGTCCTCGGTGGTCTCATCGGTTCCTGGGCGACCGTCGGCGTAGCGGTGGTCGCCGTCCTGCTGATCACCGCCGGAGAGCTGTGGCAGTCCGCCGGTGCGTTCGGCATCGGCTACGGGCTGGCTCCTGACACCGCCCGAGGTGAATACCTGGGCGCGTTCCACCTCAGGATGGTCGCCCAGGCCACACTCGGCCCGGCCGCGGTCGCCTGGTTCGCGACCGACCTCGCGCCCTACGGCTGGGCGATCGTGGCGGCGGCACTCCTCGCCGGGGCAGTGCTGATCGGCCCGGCGGTCCGCCGCGCCGAACGCGACCGGGCCACCGCCGTCTGAGTCTCCCCACACCCAAGGACAGGACCTGTGCGATGAACATGCGGTTCGGCGTGAGTTTCTGGAAGCTCGAAGACCGGGCCTCCTGGATGGAGAAGTCCCGACGTGCCGAGGACCTCGGCTACCACGTGATCACCGTGCCCGACCACATCGACATGCCATCGCCCTTCCCGGCGTGCGTTCTGGCTGCCGAGGCGACCAGGAACGTCCGGGTCGGCACGTTCGTGAGCAACACCTCGTTCTACAGCCCGGCACTGTTCGCCCGGGACGTCGTCACCACCGCCCAGCTCACCGGAGGGCGGCTGGAGGTCGGCCTCGGCGCGGGGTGGAAGAAGAAGGAGTTCGACCAGGCCGGAATTCCGTTCGGGGCGGCGGGCAAGCGTGTCGACCGGCTCGTCGAGACCCTGGACGAGGTCAAGCGGGCCTGGAGCGCCGCCCGGACCCGCCCCGGCGCCGCGTCCGACCGGCCGCCCCTGATGATCGGCGGAAACGGTGACCGGGTGCTGAGACTGGCTGCCAGGCACGCCGACATCGTGTCGTTCGCCGGCACCGGATTCGATCCGCAGGGTCGGGGGATGCAGTTCCTCACCGATCGGCAGATGGACGAGCGGGTGGCATTGGTGGATGCGGAACTGCGCGCATCCGACCGGGACGCCGTGCACCGAAACATCATCGTGCTGCGGACTCAGGTGACGGATGACCGCGCGGCCGCTCGGGAGGACTACTCCCGGTTCCTGCGGGGCACGCTGAGCCCCGAACAGGTCGGGGAACTACCCGCCGTGCTGATCGGGAGCCCGGAACAGATCGCCGAGCAACTCATCGCTCGTCGGGAACGGTTCGGGTTCGACTACGTCACCGTGCAGGAGTCGGCGCTCGACACCTTCGCCAAGGTGATAGCGCTGCTCCGCTGACACACCTGGCCTGGGGTCTTCCCGCCGCCTGCCCACGCCGGCAGTGGTGTGGGCAGGCGCGTCCCGGGCCGCATCTGGGGCCGTCAGCCGGCGACCCTGCCGAACAGGTGGTTGGCAGGAGCGTCCGGGTCGGTGCCGTAGAAGAACTCCGTGACCGCCTGGTGGAATTCGGCGCGGTCCAGCGCACCGGAGCCGTCCCGGTCCAAAGCGGCGAAGACCGCGGCGCAGTCCTCGCCGGGAACGCCGGCGACCGAGTCGAACATCTGCTGGAACTCCGTTTGGTCGATCTTGCCGTCTCCGTTGAGATCGACCAGGTCGAAGAAGCAGTTGGTCACCGGCTCGATCTGTTCCGGGTACAGGGCGGGGTCGGTCAGGACCCGCTTGAACCCTTCGCTCATCTCCCGCAGATCGACCTTCCCGTCACCGTCCTGATCCATCGGGGCGATCACGTTCGTCCAGAACCCGTCCATCCCCTCGGTGAGCAGGCGGGCGGTCGCGGAGTCGGGCGCGGTGCCGCGAGCGGCGATGTAACGCTCGCTCATCATGCGGACGTCCCGCTGGGTGATGAACCCGTCGCCGTCGACGTCGGCGCCCCTGAACCACTGGCCGTACTTGAGGTCTTGAAGTGCAGTCATGACTGCGGACAGTATTCATGTCACTACGCAGGCGCAAACTGCGAGTGGAGGGCCTTTCGGCGGCCGGGCCGGCCTGCTGGGCGCCTGACGACGGGGTACGTGGAAACTTGCCCGGCGAGGCAGGAAGCATTCGTGTCAATGTTCGAGGTGTGGTGGTGTAAAGGCGAGCACAGCAGGAAGGGCATCGCCGTAGACCTCGACGTCGACCAGCGCACTGAGAGCACTCGGTCCTTGGGACAGGCGCGAGCACGGCCGATCCGCCGTGAGCACGTTCGGATTGCCGTGGCGGTCCAATGTTCCGCTCAGACCTGGCTGGACCGGATCCCACCACGCTCCCGTGGACAATTGCACGACGCCTGGCATGACGTCGTCCGACAGGACTGCGCCCGCGAGACAGCTCCCTCGGTCGTTGTATACGCGCACGATCATGCCGCTCCCGATGCCCCGTGACGCGGCGTCCAACGGATTGATCGTCACGGGCTCACGGCCGCGGATCTTTGAACTGAGGCTGTGGCCACCGTTGTCGTACTGGCTGTGCAGGCGTGAGGCGGGCTGATTCGAGATCAAGTGCAGCGGGAACCGCTCCGACAGGTCGGCACGAAGCCACTCCACTGGTTCGAACCACGTGGGATGCCCGGCGCAGTCGTCGTAACCGAACGAGTCGATCTCCTCGGAGAAGATCTCAATCCTGCCCGAGGGCGTCAGCAGGGGGAAACGCTGCGGATCTGAGCGGAGCGCCTCGAAGCTGCCGGGGAACGGTCCGGTCGACGCCGGCAGCTCAGCGGTGGAGCGTCTCCAAAAGTCGTCGAAGCCCGGCAAGGCGGCATCGTCGCCGAGTTCGGCCCTCGTCTGCTCGTAAAGGTGTCGGACCCATTCGATCTCGGAGCGCGATTCCGTGAACTCCTGCTCGTATCCGAGCCGGGAGGCCAAGGCGGTGAAGATGTGGTGGTCGGTGCGCGACTCGCCCGCCGGCTCGCGGACCTTCGGCATCGCGACGAGGTGGGGGTCCGAGAATCCGGCGGCGAAGTCGTCGCGCTCCAAGCTGGTGGCGACGGGGAGGACGATGTCCGCGAACTTGGCCGTGGTGTTCCACCAGGCTTCGTGAACCACCACCGTGTCAGGAGTCTGCCAGCCCCGGGTCAACCGATGGAGATCCTGGTGGTGGTGGAACGGGTTCCCTCCGCACCAGTACACCAGGCGAAGCTCGGGCAACGTGAGGCGCCGGCCGTCGTAGTCGATGGTCCTGCCCGGATGCAGCAGGGTGTCGGCGATCCTTGCGACAGGAATGAAATCCGGTACAGGATTGGCGACTTCGGGAATCGTCGCCACGAACGGGCGGCCTTTGGCAACGCCGGTCGCGTCCATCGTCGCGTAGCCTGCACCCCAGCCGCAGCCGGACCGACCCATCGAACCCGCCATGGCGGCCAGCACGACAGACATCCAGATCGGCTGCTCGCCGTGGTCCGCCCGTTGCACCGCGTAGTTGACCATGATGAGGGAACGTTGCGTGGTGAGGCGGCGAGCGAGGTCGGTGATCGCTTCGCGACTGATGCCCGTGATCCTCGCCGCCCAGGCAGCGTCCTTGGGGACGCCATCGAGCTCGCCGGTCAAGTAGGAGGCGAAGCGGTCGAACCCGACGCAGCACCGGCGAAGGAAGTCCTCGTCGTGCCACCCGTTGACCAGCATCGTGTGGGCGATGCCGAGCATCGCGGCGGTGTCGGTGTTGGGGACGACGGGCAGCCACTCGGCCTCGAGGAAGCCGGCGACGTCGCTGCGGATGGGGCTGACGTTCACGAACCGCACCCCGGCCTCACGGCACTGGCGCTGCAAGTTCTGCGTCTGGTGCCTGGCCAGCCCGCCAGGGTTGATCTGGCTGTTCTTGAGGGCCAGCCCTCCGAACGCCACCACAAGTTCGCAGTTCTCGGCGATCTCGTCCCACATCGGCATCCGGGACTGGTAGCTCCAGGGATGCCCGCCGATCACATGAGGGAGGATGACCTCCAACGCTGCCGTGCTGTACGTGTTGCGAGAGTCGGTGTATCCCCCGCCTAATGCCAGGAACCGGTGGAGTTGGCCCTGCGCGTTGTGGAACGCGCCCGCGCTCGCCCATCCATAGGATCCGCCGAACACCGCGCTGTCTCCGTGCTGTGAACGCACTCGACGCAGTTCATCGCTGACGAGCGTGATCGCATCGTCCCAGCTCACCTCCACGAAGGCGTCTGCGCCCCTGGCCGTGTCATGGGCGCGCGGCAGGCCGTTGAGCCAGCCCTTGCGCACGGCGGGGCGCAACACGCGAGCGCTGTCGTCGGCGGCTGTCACCATTCCGGGGCCGATGGGCGACGGCGCGGGGTCATCGTCCTTCGGCTCGATTCGCACCAACCGGCCGGAATCGACCACCGCGATGAAACTGCCCCAGTGGGTCGCAACCGACATGCGTCGTTCCACCCTGCATCAACTCCATCCCTGAAGTCCCCTGCTGTCGACCAGCGGGTGCTTACGTCGCAGGGGCTCCACTTCAGTCGACGGTCCGCGGGACGGAGACTTCCCCGGTGGCCTGCTGCCCAACCTCTTCGGTGCGAACGACTGCCAAGGACCGCACAGAAGCGCCGGTCGCATGGACTCGCATCAGGCACGCGATGCCGTGACCTCAGCTGATCAGGCAGGCAGGTCGCGGGCTTTCAAGATGCCTGATCTACAGGCGTGGTCAGGCCCGAACTCGTCGCTGACATCAGCAACGACACCTCCGTCGACCGCGGCGGCGTCTACCGGCAGTGTTCCGATCGGCGGTACAGCCCCTAGGCTGTGCGCCGGTCGGCCCCAGGCGCGGGGTCCCAGGGGGCGGGGAACAGGATGTCCGTAGAACGTCACATAGCGGGGATGCTCCAGCAGATCGCCCGTCAGCAGGACATCGTCGAGATCGCCCCCCAGGGCTCCACGCCGAAGGCGGCAGCCCTGGCGCACGTGGCGGAGCAGTACGGCTACACGTACGGCATGGCGTACAGGACCGGGTTCAAGAACTCGCTCGTCCAGGTCCGGATGCACCGGGACCCGCAGCCCGACGCGCGCGTCCACGAGGCGGCCACCATCACCGCCCATCCGCAGGCGGGCAACGGCGGGACGGTGCCGGGGCTGCAGCAGGGCTCGCTGAAGCCGCTCCCCGAAGCGGTCGGTGCCGTGGCCGTGCTGAAGGACCTCATCACCTTCGACGTCATGGCCCAGTACGTCGCCGACCGGAGCCAGAAGGCGAAGGGTTACCTCGCCTGCGCGGTCCTGACCGTCCTCCTGCTCATCGACAGGTCGCCGGTCGAAGCGGTCGCCTCCGGCGGGGCGGTCGCGCTGCTCTTCACCGTGGCGTTCAAGGTGGGCGAGATCCGCCGCGGGAAGATCGCACAGAGGCTGACGGCTGCAGGGTTCCTCGCGGTGCGCGACGAACAAGGCAGCCAGCGGTTCCTGCGCCCGGGGCAGCAGTTGCCCGGCCACACCAACCCGTTCGCCGCCTGAGCTCCTGACCTGCGGGCGCAGACAGTCCTCACTCTGCGGATCCCGATCGCCGAGCGTGCAGAGCCTCGCAAGATCAGCATCGGCGGGCGTCCCGCCGCAAGGAATCTCCGGACAGACCGGCCCCACCAGCGGCGGAGGATGGGGAACCCCGCCCCCAGCCCCGCGTCCTCCGTGGCCCTCCCCCCTGCACCCCTCGACGGAGGTGACGTGATGCCGATACGCAGGGATGCGTTCCTGGACCACGTCCAGGAACGCATGCGAGTACCGGAGTGTGGAAGAGGCTGATCGCGTTGCCCTCGCCGTCTCGCCCTGCTGGGCGCCCACCTGCCCGGCACCGTGCGGGCCGAGCTCGCCGCGGCTCCCCGAGACGTACTCCCTGATCCTTCGCAATCTCCGTGGCTGCGCCGACGCGGCCGTCCGTAGCCCACTCGCCGTGCCCGGCCGCGCGAGCCCTCCTGGGTGGTGCCGGCCGCTGACCGGGCATCGGCTGGAGTGCCTGCCGGAATTGGCTGACAGGTGCATGACGGATTGGTGGAGGGCGGGGCTACCTTCTTAGGGCTCTGGAGGGGCGGCTGTCCGAACGTGCGGGCCACAGACGGGCCGTGGCGGCGTCTCCGGTGCCCCGACTCCGCCGAGGGGCCGGGTCCCCCCACGCGTGAAGGAAGACGACCATGTCCCTGGGCACCTGGCTGAAAGTCGGCACATCCGCCGCCGCGCTGGTCCTCACAGCGGCAACCGCCGCGACCGCGGCACCCGCGCCCACACCGGACGCCACCGCAGCGATAGTGACGCTCCGTTACGACGACAGTCGGGCCGGCGGCTGGGAAGCGGCCATCGCGGCCGGAGTCGCTTCCTGGAACGCGAACGTCAGTAACGTTCGGCTGGTGGAGGCCGCGCCCGGGGTTCGGGCCGAGATCGTCATCGTGGCCACCACCGGCTGGCCGCAGGCCACCCTCGGTCCGGTCCGTCCTGGGCGACAGGTGCGAGTCGAACTCGGCGCGCAGGCTGTGAGCCAGGGGTATGACAAGACGCGCATCGCTGCGCACGAGCTGGGCCACAGCCTGGGTCTCCCGGACACCAAGCCGGGGCCGTGCTCCCAGCTGATGTCCGGGTCCAGCGCCGGGACGGCCTGCACCAACGCCTTGCCCAATGCGGCCGAGCGGTCCCGCGTGCAGAACGCGTACGCGAACGGGCTCGCGGCAATCGTGCCGACCGACGGCCGGGTACTCATCGACGCCCCCTGACCGGCGCGTCGGCGGGTCGGCGGGTCGGTGCGGGGCCGGGACGGGACTTCCGGAGAACAGCCGTGCTGGTCCACTGCCGCGCCTTCACCGGGAAGCGGTTTCGTGATGGGCGACACGGGTTTTGCACCGGGTTGGCGACAGGTTCCTTCCGCACGGTGAGGAGCTTCGTGCCCGGTGGGGCAGGGTGGTGGGGCTCCGCGGTGTCGTTTTGTTGGTGAAGGTTGCTGTCGTTTCGGCTGTGGGTTTGTTGTCGTGCGTGCAGGGGAGTTGGGTGTCAGGGAGTTGCGTTGGTTCGGTGCTTGATGCTGGGCTTGCGGGCGTTCTCATCCGATGGATGTGTCGACGTCGTGGCGCCATGTGCTGAAGTCTGTGAACCATATGTCGGGGCGTGGGAGGTGGATGTCAGGTAGGTTTCGGCGTGTTTCCAGGTGCCCTGGCGCCGTAGTCCCGGCCCGCCCAGGACGAGGAGGGCGGTCCCGGGGTAACGCTTTGTTTCCTGTGCCAGGCGTGCTTCGACGTAGTCGAGGAGAGCGTCGCCGGCCGCGAGGGCTTCTGCTGTTTCTTGGGCAGTTGGTCGGTAGCCGTGGTGGACCACTCGACCTCGCCGGCGTGCTCGGAGGAAAGCGCGGCGTGTATGACGGCGTTGCCGTAGTCGCCGTCTCGGAACATGAAGAGGCTCCCTCGTGGGCGCGGTCCATCGCACGTTCGAGTGGCGATCCGTCCCGTCAGCGCCAGAGGTGGACGTTGAGTCGCGGCATCTCCGATGATTCGTCGAGGACCTCCGTGACGGGCTGCGCTCGAGGAGTGAGGAGCAAGATACCGGCGGGCGCCTGCCCTTGAGCATGCGTGGGGTGTGCGGCCGAGCCATTGAGCAAGGCGTATTTGCTCAGGGGTAGCCACAGGGTGCTTGGTTCGGGTGATGAGACGAGTCATCGCGCTCACGTCGGTCAGGACGTGGAGCAGCGCTTGAACCCCCGCCCGGAGAAAGGTGAGGGGCGCTTACGGGAAGCGTCCGCGCGCGATTGCGCCAGGGCGGCGAGCAATCGTGGCCTCGAGCTGGATTCGAGGAACGGCCTCCCGCATCGCACCAGGTGCCGAGGCCGTCCACGGTCGCCTCGACCGGAGCCGGCGTCTCCCTGACCGCCGAAGCCCAGTCGACCCGCTACCTGCCATGGCACCAGGCAGCCAGCCAGGCGTCAGCGGTCACGATACGGCTGCTGTCTGGTCAGGCCTACGGCGAGGGCCTCTCCTACGGAGTCGACCAAGGTCCGGGACGGTTCCGTCCAGCTCTTGAAACGTCCGACCATCGCAGTGCAGACCGAGTCGTTCGCACTTTGCGGCCCCATGCCCTTGGAAGACCAGGCCGGGCCGACGCTTACCGCTCGCAGGTCTGGTGCCGGTCGGCGATGGCGTGGACATGGGCTTCGCGGAGGTCGGCCGGATCGCCGGGGTGGGCCGGGCGTCCGTCATGTCCTGGCGCAGGATCCTGCCCGGCTTGCCGACCCCGGAGGGCATTACACGAGCGAGACGGTGTTCGACCGGCGCGCGGTGGGCGCCTGGCTCCTCGCGCACGGATGAGTACCTGGCGCACCGCCACGGCTCTCCCCGGACCTGAGCCCGGCGGGGGCGGCCTCGCCCGGACCGGCAGGGACGGCGGTGGCCGAGGGCCGCGCAGCAGCCTGTCCCAAGCAGAGAAGCCGTTCTGCGCCCGCCGCCCATCCCCCGACCGGGACCGGCCGGGCTGCCGGAAGACTCTTTTCGTCCCCTTGACGATATAGGGGCCTCAATTATCGTCGCATTGACGAAATGAAGGGGGTTCGCCATGTCCGACATCACCCGGCGCTTCGGCTGGCGCCATCTGCGCTCCGCGCCCACCGCCCACATCCGCCACCACAAACGCGGCCGACTCGTCCACGACGGACGGGGACTCAGCTTCTGGTACCGGTCCCTGTCGGCGGCGCTCTCCGAAGTCCCCGTCGACGACCGCGAGCTGGCCATGGCGTTCCACGCCCGTACGTCCGACTTCCAGGACGTCGCCGTGCAGGCCACCGTCACCTACCGGATCAGCGATCCGGCCGAGGCTGCCAACCGACTCGACTTCTCCGTCGACCCGGACACCGGGAGCTGGCGCGGCGCCCCCCTGGAGCAGATCGCCACCCTCCTCACCGAGACCGCGCAGCAGCACACCCTGGACGTACTGGCCCGGACCCCGCTGGCCACCGCCCTGGTGGACGGCGTCGCCTCCGTACGGGAGAGGGCCGCCGCCGGTCTCGCCGCCGAGCCCAGACTCCCGGCCACCGGAATCGACGTGGTGGCCGTACGGGTCGTGGCGATCCGCCCCGAGGCCGAGGTGGAGCGCGCCCTGCGCACCCCGGCCCGCGAGCAGATCCAGCAGGAGGCCGACCGGGCCACCTACGAACGCCGGGCCGTCGCCGTCGAGCGCGAGCGCGTCATCGCCGAGAACGAGCTGGCCAGCCAGATCGAACTGGCCCGGCGTGAGGAGCAGTTGGTCGAGCAGCGCGGCACCAACGCCCGCCGCGAAGCCGAGGAGAAGGTGGCGGCGGACGCAGTGAGGACGGAGGCCGAGGCAGACCGCAAGGTCCGCCTGGCCCGCGCCGACGCCGAGGCGGCGCGCGAGACCGGTGCGGCACGCGCAGAGGTCCAAGCCGCATGGCTGCGCGTGCACGACAAGGCCGGCCCGGGCACCCTCCACGCCCTGGCCGCGACCCGGCTGGCGGAGAACCTGCCGCGGATCGAGAGCATCACGCTCTCTCCCGACGTCCTCACCGGGCTCCTCACCAGGCTCGGACGCCCGGAAGCCGGCACGGGCGCGTGAGCCTGGCTCCGCGGGCGGTCCTCGTGCACCGCAGGACCGAGTACGAGGAACTCCTCGCCCGGCACGGCACGCACGGGCAGGCCGCGTTCTTCCTCTCCAGCCGCGGCCGGTCGATCGACGAGGTGGCCCGCCGCCACGACCGCACGTGCAACGCGCTGCGCCAGGTGGCGGCGGCGGTGCCGCTCACATGGCGCAGCTCCCGTGTGGAGAGGGCGGACCTGGACCGCTTCCTGTTCGCTCCGCAGGACGTGGTGGTCGTGGTCGGCCAGGACGGCCTGGTCGCCAACACCGCGAAGTACCTGCGCGGACAGCCGGTGGTGGGCATCGACACCGCCCCGGGCAGCAACCCGGGCGTCCTGGTCCGCCACCGCTGCACCGACGCCGCCGCCCTGCTGCGGGCGGCGACCGCCACCGGGAGCCGGGCAGAGGAGCTCACCATGGTCGAGGCCGTCGCCGACGACACCCAGCGCCTCCTCGCGCTGAACGAGATCTACCTGGGCGCTCCCGGCCACCAGACGACCCGATACCGCCTGGCCTCCGACGCCGAGAAGGGCCCGGCCGAGGTCCAGGCATCCTCCGGGGTACTGGTCGGCACCGGCACCGGAGCCACCGGCTGGCTGCGCTCCCTGTGGCTGGAACGCGGCAGCCCCACCGTGCTGCCCGCACCCCGCGACCGGCGACTCCTGTGGTTCGTACGCGAGGCCTGGCCCTCACCCACCACCGGAACCACGAAGGTCGCCGGCGAGCTGGGACAGGGCCAACAGCTGCAGCTGACCGTGGAGTCGGACCGGATCACGGTCTTCGGCGACGGGATGGAAAACGACGCCTTGGAGCTGACCTGGGGCCAGAGCGTACGGCTGGGCATCGCGGAAACATCGCTCCACCTGGTCACATGACCACCCGCCGGCACGGCCGCCCTCGTGCTCGGCGACCTCACCGCGGCCTGTCGGCCCAACGTCCGAGCCCTGGCCGACGCCCGCTCACCAGGGCTGACGGCCCTGGTCCCCACCTGCGCACTGCCTCCGCCCTCCCCGGAGCCCGCTCACGAACCGAACTGGCCCGACTGTCCCCCACCACGGACGAAAGCCCCGCCGACCGAGGCCTCACCCTCCAGACGAGAGGCGGGCCGACGGCGTTCGAGCGGTCCTGCGGCGCACCGGCCCCGCGCGGTGGCCGATATTGCCCTGCTTCCCGTCATCGTTGCGACACTGGGGGAGTGGCAGACACCGAACGGCACAAGACGGACCGGCACCTGGAGCGAGCCATCCTTCAGCTGCTGGAGCGCCGTGCCCCGAACGCGACGATTTGCCCCTCCGACGCCGCGCGCGCCGTGTACGCGGGGGACGACGACGGCTGGCGCGCGCTCATGGAGCCGGCCCGCCGCGCGGCCCGACGACTGGTCGCGGCCGGCGAGGTGGAGATCACTCAGGGCGGACACCCCGTCGACCCGGCCAAAGCCCGCGGCCCGATCCGCATCCGCATCCGCCGCCGCTGACGCCAGTCGTAGGCGGCGACCAGAGGGGTGAGAACGACCGCGAGGCGGGCGACGAGGACGAGTTCGTGGAACGCGATGTGGATGGGTCCGTAGTCGTGGTGCGCGTCGTCGGGGAGTTCCCCCAGCGCATACCGGTCTCGGTGCCCGGCGGATCGGCGTGTGGACCGCTGCACGCAGCCGCTCGGCCAGATCGGCGGCGACGCCCCGGCCGCCGGCTCACGAGCTTGATGGACTGGCACCCGGGGGTGGGATCCACTAAAGGTGCTGGTCCCGCAGCGTACGGAGTTGCCCGTCTCGCGGTGAAGCCCCGCTGCGCCCGGCTGGACAACTGCGGTGGCGCGCGGAGGAGGAGTTGGCGCCCGCCACGCCACCATGGCCGTCCTCTCCGACACCCTCGAAGTACCTTCGTGCCGGGGGGCGGGGCGGTCGTCGACCGCTCCGCCCCCCGCGCGTCCCACCTCACCTCACGGAGAAACGCATACCGGTGAAGCAGATGCCGCGCCTGTCCCGGCGGCTGCCCGTCGGCTGGGCCATCGCCCTTTCGTTCGACTTCCTCGCCACGGTCCTGACGGCCCTCGTGCTGTGCGCCCTGGGCCTGCTGCTGCCCGGGATCACGGAGGACTACGGCCCCGCCACCGAGCCCACGTCGCCCAGGGCCCTGGCCGTCTTCCTGGCCGCGCTCGCGCTGGTCTCGTCGCTCGGAGGCACGGGGGTCCTCCTCTCGCGGGCCGGGACCGGGCGTTCGCGCACCCTCGGCCTGTGGCTCTCGGCCGTTCGGCTCGGGCTGATCGTGCTGTCCGCCGCCGCCTTCGTCGCGTACGGCGTCGTCACTGTCGAGTTCGCCTGACACGAGCCCGGCCTACACCGCCGGTGCCAGGTCGCGGGCGGTGCCCGTGCCTCCAGGGTGAGCGCGAGTTCCTGCTGGCACCAAGGGTTGTTGCGGAAGGCGCGGCTCGGGGCATTTTGCTTCTACGGGTGGCGTGTTGCGGGCTGAGCCGTTGTGGATGGAGACGGTCACCGGGTTGCGGATGGAGCGGTTCGAGCTGTTGCTGAGGGTGGTGCGGGAGCGGGGCGGGAACGGGCCTGGCGGCGGGCGGCCGTGCTGTCTGCCACTGACGGACCGGGTGCTGCTGGTGGAGTTCGGGATCTCCCCCGCCACCGCTCAGAGCCACGCGTCCGGGCCCGGCCGCGGCGCTCGTACCGGCTCGCGGTGCCGCCCGGGGACCCGCTGCGCGGGGCCATCGACACCCATGCGAGCACGGTCATGACCGTCTTCCACACCGCCGGGGCCAACACGGCCCACGCCTCGTGCGGCAATCGCCCTGAAGGGGCGGGCAGCCCGTGCGCCACCCTTCCGGCAGGCGCGATCACCGGCGGCGACTCCCGTCCGTCAGACTGCGATCGAGGACGCCGATGAGCCGCGCTCCCGCGCGGTCGGTCCCGCGCCCCCGCTTGGCACCCGCCGAGGCCATCTCCAGCCGCAGCCGCGCCGTACGTCCGCGCAGTGTCAGCGTCATCAACTGGTTGCCGAACCACGGTCCGCCGGTGCGCTCCCACCGGACCGCCGGTCTCGCGACCCGTCCGTGGCGGGCGAGGAGATGTCCGATCCCCTTGGCGAACCGGCTCCAGCCGAAACGGAAGCCGGCCTGTATGGCTGCGGGCACCGAGTTGTGCAGCGGTGAGCAGGTGAACTGGAAGACACGGGAGCGCGGCTGCTGTCCGGTGGTCCAGACGGGCTCCGCCACATACGCGTGGTGTACGTCCCCGGAGAGCACGCACACCGTCGCCGGGGCGGCGTCGGCCCGCCCCACCTCGGCGACCGTCTCCGTCAGCCTTTCGAACGACGAGGTGAACGCCGCCCAGTGCTCCAGGTCCGCCCGCCGGCGCAGCCACTCGCCGAAGCGCGCCCAGCGCGGCCCGCGTTCGCCCCGGCAGAGCGCCGCGTGCCAGCCCTCCGCGAAGTGGACCATCGGGGGCAGCAGCCACGGGAGCGAGGTCCCGACCAGCAGGTGGTCGACGCCGCCGGGGTCGTCGAACGCCTGCCTCCGCAGCCAGGCCGCCTCCTCGGCGTCCAGCATCGCCCGGTGCTGCTCCTCCAGCACCCGCGCGGCCCGGGTGTCGACCATCAGCAGCCGGGTGCGCCCGAAGTCCCTGCGGTAGCTCCAGCGCACCGTCGTCGGGTCGGCGTCGGCGCGTTCGGCGAACGCGCGCAGCACCTCCGTGCCGTCGTCGGCCGCCAGTACCGCCGCGTACAGCTCGTCCTCGGCGAGCTCGGCGGGGGAGAGGTTCCCGAGGTGCTGGTAGACCCAGTACGACATCAGGCCGCTGGTGATCCGCTCGCGCCACCAGGGCGTCGCCCGCATGTCGGCTACCCACGCGGCGCTGGTGTTCCAGTCGTCGATGACGTCGTGGTCGTCGAAGATCATGCAGCTGGGCACGGTCGAGAGCAGCCAGCGCAGTTCGGGGTCGCCCCAGGACTCGTCGTAGAGGTGGGTGTACTCCTCGTAGTCGGCGACCTGGTCCGGCGGGGCGGCGGAGCCGGTGCCGGCGGCCCGCCGATGCCGGGCGATCCAGGCGCGGGTGTCGGCGGACGTCTCGTCCGCGTACACCTGGTCGCCGAGGAGGAGGAGAACGTCCGGACGCTCGGCCTCCGGGTCGGCGGCGAGCCGGGCGGAGAGGGTGTCGAGGACATCGGGGCCCACGGGATCGGACTCGCCCACGGCAGGTGCCGCCCACCGGCACGAGCCGAAGGCGACCACCGCGCCCGTCGCCGGGACCGGCGGCGTGTGGATGGTACTGGGCGGCTGGGGCGAGTCCGCGAGGGGCCACACCCGCTCGCCGTCGAGCAGCACCTCGTACGTTGTGGCAGACCCGGGGGCGAGTCCGGTCACGACCACCAGCGCGTAGTGGTGGCCGACGACGCAGAACGTGGGAGCCGAACCACCGGCGCCGCCCGGGCACCGGACCTCCGCCGTGCACGCCCGGTCGGTCTCGACCCACACCGTCGCGCTCGTGCCCGACTCCCAGTCCACGTGCCGCAGGAGCGGGCCCAGCCTCAGAGCGGCCATCGCGAGTCCCCTTCCGGTGCTCCGCACGGTACGGAACGGCCGCTCCGTACAGTACTGAATGACGCCGGAAACGGCGCCGTTGTACTGCCCGGCCGCCCTCGCGTCGGGCCCGGCGGACACGGGAGCAGCGGCTCAGGAGCGACGGCCCGCGCCTGGACCCGTACCGCCGCCCGCCGTCTGGCCCGCGCCGCGGCATCGCCGTGACGCGGATCCTGGGGCAGGCCGTCGCGCGGCGGGTACGTTGAAGGCGACGGCTTGGGGGGGGAGGGAGCATCAGCGCCGCGACGGCCGTGGCGGGCGTTCCTGACGAGTACCGGGCACGGATCTACGCTCTGGCTTTTCGGAACGCACTTGCCGGAAACATCGATCGGCTCTTGGGCCTCTGGACAATTTGGTGTCGACCAGCAAGGGGCCGCGCCGCATGCCGCAGAGGTGCCGTTCTTCCGCAGGCGATCCCTATCCCAGGGGTCGTGCGCCTGTTCGGGGGTCATGAATGCAGGGACCGGGGCACAGGCGCGGGCGGGGGAAATTCTCCCCGGGTACCGGCCGGGCACCTGCCTGGCGGGCGAAGAGGAAGGGTGCCTTGTGTCGAAGGTCGAAGAGTCCATCGAGGTCGACGTCCCCGTCCGGACCGCCTACGACCAGTGGACGCAGTTCGAGTCGTTCCCGCACTTCATGGATGGTGGCGAGCGGATCGAGCAGCACACGGACACCCTGACCACTGGGTGACGAAGTTCGGCGGGGTTTACCGCGAGTTCGACGCGGAGATCACCCAGCAGATCCCCGACGAGAGCCTCGCCTGGATCACCGTGGGCGGTGAGGTGAAGCAGGCCGGTGTGGTCACTTTCCACCACCTCGCCGACAACAAGTCGAAGGTGATGCTCCAGCTCGACTACGACCCTGGAGGCTTCGCCGAGAACGTCGGCGACAAGCTCGGCTTCGTCAAGCGCCAGATCATGGGCGACCTGAAACGGTTCAAGTACATCAAGGACCGCGGCCGCGAGACCGGATCCTGGCGCGCCGAAGTCTGACCAGCCCCTCGCTGTGAACCACACCGTGGGGGTCTTGATCGTTTGCCTCGTAAGGGGTGGAGCGGGCTAGCTTCCCCGGGGCGGTTGCGGCGACGCGCCGACCGGACGGCCGCGCACCCGAGGGGGAGGAGGCCGGACGCGCCCTCGCCCCGGCAGAACTCGGCGAGTCTGCCGGGGCGAGCCGGACCACGGCGGTTCCCGTGCGGTCGTCGGGTCGTAGGTCCTGCCCCCGACGACCGCACGACGGCACAGAACGTCGCGGTCAGGAGGATCTCGGGTCAGCGGACCTCGGTGACCCGGTGCTCCTTGCGCGCGCCACAGTTGGAGTTGTACACCTGCACGTGCACGTTGCTGATGCCCCCGCCCCAGTCGACGCAGTGGCCCTTGCCGTACACGTAGGCCGGGCCCGCGTACGACGTGTACCGGCCGTAGTCCTCGCCCCGCTCCGAGGTTGCGTTGACTTCGATCCAGAGGGCCATGTCCACGGCCGCACCCGGGTTGTTGCGGATGGTCGCGACGCAGTTCTTGCCGTTCGAGGCGTTGTACGTCAGGTAGACGGTGCCCAGCGAGCCGATGGCGGCCGAGTTCACGGTCTTGTAGGCGCTCCCGCAGACCTTCTGCGGCGTGGTGTTGGGCGCGGCGGTGGCGGGCGCCGCCAGCGCGGTCGTGGCCCCCAGGGCCAGGGCGGCGAATGCGGTGGTGGTAAGAACGGAACGGGTGAGTCTCACGTTTCCCCCTGCTGGTCATCGGAGTTGGTCGCTCCTGCATGGAGTGACATGCGCGACGGCGGAACGGTTGCGCATCGTCCGCAAAAGTTGCGACCGCGCCGCCTGATTGGCTCCTTCTCGGCGCTCCTGGGCCTGGACGCTTCGAGAGCGAGCAGCCCCTTCCCCGAGACAGGGCGGCCTGACGGGGCCCCGGAGCGCGATGCCGTGCCCCGGGATGGTCACGACCCGGCCAGCGGGCGTTGACGGAGGCCTTTCTCATGCAGCCGGCCCTGAGGCCGTAGCCGGCCCCTCACCCGCGTCGTCGAGCACGAGGAGCCAGTTCGGACACGGTCAACCCCGTACTGCGCCCGCCGCGCGGCCTTGTACGCCCCGCACAAGGGGTTCGCCGGGGCTCCTTGCCTTGCACAGGGAGCGTGGCAAGACGCACAGGGGCCGGTCTGGCTCGAGGACCAGGTGGCGATCTGTGGTCTGGCTGTGGGGCGGGGGAGGTCGGGGGGCTGCTCCTGGGTGCGGAGCTTCTGTTCAATCACCTGTTCGACTTCTTCGGTGAGTGGAGCGCTGCAGGTCAGCGGTAGGTCTGGTGGTAGAGGGAGGCGACGGCGGGGCAGGTGACGCCGTTGGCTGCGCGGCACAGCTCCCGCATGTCTCCGGCGCCCGTCCCCGGTTCGGGGCGGACGGGTCGGTGTGGCGCCGGGGTCTTCACCCGCGCCTTCGCCCGCGCCTTTGCCCCGGTCTTCGGTTTTGCTGGGGGAGCCTTGGCCCGCTTCGGGGCGGTGGCTCGGCGGGGCGGGGCCGGTGCTGGCCGGGCCGTCCGGCGGTGTTCGGGCGCGGGGCCGGGCAGGGGGAGAGCGGCAGAGCCGTCCCGGCCCGTACGGCCCGGGGCGCGGCCGGGTTTTGTGGTCGGCCGGTGTCGTGGCGCGGATGCCGGCGGGTGGGGCCGGAGCGGGGTGGCTGGTGACGCGTCCGGGGGCCGCGAGGAGGGCGGCAAGGAGCAGGGGATGAATGAGACCCTCCACGCGCGCATCGGGCCGGGGCTGTCCGGTCCGGCGGTCCCGTGAAGGAGCGATGACGAGGGAGGCCTGCGGGTGACGCTGAGACCACCGGTCGAGCCAGTGCTGGCGCAGGCCGTGGAGTCGGTGCCGGCGCTCGTGCGCGATCTTGCCTTTGAGCAGAAGTTCGACGGGCACAGGGCGCTGCTGTTCACCCCGGCCGAGGCGGGCGGTGGGGTGCTGTTGCGGACCCGGCGCGGGTCGCTGGTCCAGGACCGGTTCCCGGATCTGGTCGCGGCCGCCGAGCAGCTGCCCGTCGGCCTGGTCCTCGATGGTGAGCTGCTGGTGTGGGACGCCGACGCCGGGCAGCTGTCCTTCCAGGGGTTGCAGCGCCGGGCCGCCGCCCGCAGCTGTACCGTTCCCGGGCTGGCGGCCTGGTGGCCTGGACGGCCCACTTCGTGGCCCTCGATGTCCTGCAAACGGACGGGCGGGAGCTCCTCGCCCGCCCGCCCGCGCGTACCGCGCGCGCCTGGAAAACCTGTTCGCTGATCACGGCCTTACTGCGCCGTGGACGCTGTGCCCGATGACCACGGGTTGGCGAAGACGCGGGAGCGGCTGAAGTCGTGGACCGACGTACCCGGCGTCGAAGGCCTGGTCATCAAGCTTCTGACCAGCAAATATCTCCCGCCTGTCGCGGCTGGACCAAGATCCGCCGCCGGGACACCACCGAAGCGATCATCGGCGCTATCACCGGCACCCTCGCACGCCCCCAACTCCTCATCCTCGGCCGTCACGACCCGACCGGACGCCTCCGGCCCATCGGCCGCACGGTCCCACTGCGCCCCGATGCCGCCCCGCCAGCTCGCCGAACACCTGAACCCGCTGGCTCCGGCCACCCCTGGACCGGCGCGACGTTTTCGTCGGCATGGGGCACAAGCGACGTGCTGGACACCACCCTCGCCCGGCCCGGCCTCGTCGCGGAGATCAGCGCCGACACCTCCGTCGACCGGGGGCGGCGTCTACCGGCACCCGATCCGGTACGTGCGCTTGCGCCTGGACGCGACCGTCGATGACGTGCCCCGGTTCGGCGAGGGCTCGACGGCAGCCGTGGGGTGACCACCACGGCGCCCGGGTGGTGAGCTGCCGGAGGGCAGAGACGACCCTGCCTCCGGGCGGTGGAGCAGGGCCGTCTGGCGCGGGCCGCCCCGGAAGATGGACCGGGGGTCCACGCCGTACCGCTCAACGCCTGCGTCCGGCCCCCGAGACACGGGTTGGGGCGCGGCCCCGTCGCGGCCTTCTGGTGGCCAGGGCCGCACCCCTTACCTCCGAACGTACCCGCTGCCTGGAGGCCGGCGGTCAGCCGGTCACGACCAGCCGACCGGTCGGCCCCGAGGAGCGGGCCCGTACCCCCGACTGCAGCGAAAGGAACTCAAGCCAGCCCCGATGGGGGACCGAAGGTGCCTGCTCTGTGGCTGAGACCTGCCACTGCACCGAGGGGTGCGGTCGCCCCAATCGTGCGGCGCAGGGTGGGCGGGCATGCGACCGTGCGACCGTGCGGGCATAAGGCCGGTGCGCTGCTTCGGCGGGGACCGTAGAGTTCTGCCGGATACTGGCGGTATGGCTGAAAGCAGGCGCGATGGGTGGCGACAGGGCAGGCGGGGAGCCTGCACCTCCTCGACCCGGCCTGATGGCGGCGTCTTACCTCTTCAACGGGATGGAGAGGATCGCCGATGCCCGGCGTGCGGCCCTCTCGTTCCTCGACGAGGCTCGCGTCCTCCACGGGCTCGTGGTCTCTGCCCGTGCGGCCGAAGTCGTGGAGCTGATCGTCAGCGAGTTGATCACCAACGCCCGTAAATACGCCCCCGGTCCCCACCGGCTGGCCCTCGAAGTGACAGACGGCGCCGTCGAGGTGAGCGTCTGGGACAGCAACCCCACCCCGCCCGCTCTTCTGCCGCCGGACCCCTTCCGGATCGGCCAGCACGGCCTGGAGATCGTCATCGCCGCAGCCAAGAGCTTCCAGATCTCCCACGACCCCACCGGCAAGCGGATCACTGCCAGCGTGCTGCTCGCCGACGACGACTACTGAACCTGCGGGCCATCCCATCCGACCGGCGGCACGCACCGAGCAGGTCGCAGGGGTGTGATGTGCGGAGCCTGGGACGGCCCCTGGGCCGCCCCCGTCTCCCGGCCTTCATGTCAGCTAGGGCTGCGGCCCGTCCGGGGTAGCGGTCCGGGGTAGGTCGGGGCGGGGAGGGCGGCCGGCGAGGAGGTCGGCGAGGTTCCCGAGGGTGAGCACGGCATCTGCCGGACGGTGCCCCTCGCTGTACAGGCCGACTGTGATGTAGGGCGGGTTCTTGGCGGCGACGACGCCGGTGTTGCCGTGTCTGCCGTGGAGGAGGCGTCGGTCGGCTTCGGCGGCCGTGTAGACCAGGCCCCCGACCGCGATGCCGGTGGTGATGGCGTCGGCGGGCGCGTTGAACAGGCCTGCCAGCAGCCTTCGCTCCCGTGCGGTGGTCAGAGGCTGGCCCACTGATGCGACGAGGGATCCGTCCTCGTGGAGGATCTCAGCGCGCGTCACGGTCCCTGAGTCGATGGCTTCCTGCAGGTACAGCGTGGGTTCGTCCACCTCGGCACCTCTTCTCGTATGCGGCCGTGATCCCAGCCCTGAGGCCGGGCTGCGGGCCCTTACTGGTCGGCGCTGGGGACGCCGAGGGGGTCCGTGGGGGCAGTCTTCTTCGCGGCTTCCATCTGCTCGCCGAGTTCGGTGAGGCGGTTGCGGCCCATGGCCTTGCGGACGTCGGGGAACCACTCCTTCTCCTCTTCCTCGACGTGGTGGCGGACGTTCTCCATGAGGACGGACATCTTCGCGTCGAAGCGCTCGTCGGCCGCGTCGAGGTCCTTGAGCTCGGAGAGCATCCACAGCACGACGTGGTGCTCCTCGACGCTCTCCAGGACGTGGTCCTTGGTGTCGGGGGCAGCTTCGCGGGCGGCGGGGTAGAAGATCTTCTCTTCGATCCAGGTGTGCGTGGTGAGTTCCTCGATCACCTGGTCGACGATCTTCCGCTTCTCCGCATGGGCGTCCTCGTCGGCCTTCTCGAACTGCTTGAAGAGCTTCTCGACCGTCTTGTGGTCTTCCTTGAGCAGCACGATTCCGTCCATCTAGCGTCTCCCTCGCATTGCTGTCCCGGCGGCACCGGCGGCCGCCGGGACACCGTCTACCCGGCCCACGACCGTCAAACGCGGGCGCACGCGGCATTTGCCCCGGAAGGCCCACCGATGGGCCGCCTCCCAAACGCTGTGGTAAGTGCGAGGGCTGCCTTCAGTCATGGGCATGAAAGCGTGGCCCCCGGCCCTCATGCGTGAACTCGTAAGCAGTCCGAACGCATCGGCATCGGCGTCTGGAGAAAACGTCCCGGCGGGCCGGACTGGTCAGTACAGCGGTCAGCGAGCCAGCTGGGGTGGTTGTAGGGCAAATGTCGTTACCCGGCAAGGACAGGGGGCACCCATAGGTCCCGTGGCCGGTCCACGTGAGCGGGCATGGCCGCATCCCCGCAGACGAGAAGAAGGAGTACGACGGATGACGAAGGCCCGCGAGATCATGACGGCGGATGCGACGTGTATCGGCGCCGAGGAAACGGTGCTCGAAGCGGCGAAGAAGATGACGCAGCTGGGAGTCGGCTCGCTGCCGATCTGCGGCACGGACGAGAAGCTCAAGGGCATGCTCACCGACCGGGACATCGTGGTGAAGGTTCTGGGCGCCGGCAAGGACCCCGGCTCGGTGAAGGCCGGCGAACTCGCCCAGGGCGAGGCCATCACCATCGGAGCAGACGACGACGCGGCGGAGATCCTACGAACGATGGGCGAGCACCAGGTCCGCCGCCTGCCGGTCATCGACGGGCACACGCTGGTCGGTATCGTCGCGTTCGCCGATGTCGCCCGCGCGCTGCCGGACGCGAAGGTCGGCGACCTCCTCCAGGCCGTCTCCCAGGACTGACCCCTCGCTGCTCCGTACACGTGACGCTGGGCCCCGCCGTTGGGTGGGTCCCAGCGCCACACTGAGCCAGCGCTTTCGGGGAGGTTCCGCTGGTGTTATGCCGGAGGAGCCGGCGTCAGTCCAGAGCTTGTGCGGTCGGCAGGATTCGGGCGTCCATGTTCTCTTCCCTCATGCGCAGGGCGGCGTCGGCCAGGTCCTGGTGGATGTGTTCCTCGCGCTCATACCCCTCCTTCCCACCCCCGCAGCCGCCGCAGGCGACCAGCACACGGCCGACCGCCTCGATCCGGTCGTCTTCGTCCACGGCTGGAACTCCGACGGTTCCACCTGGCAGACCATGGCCGACCGCTTCCGTGCTGACGGCTGGCCGGCAGGCCACCTCGACCAGTGGACATACAGCGCCACGCAGTCCAACGCCACCACCGCAGAACAACTGGCCGACGAGATCAATCGGGTCCTGGACGCCACCGGCGCCACGAAGGTGGATGTCGTCACCCACTCGATGGGCGCCCTGTCCTCGCGCTACTACCTCAAGAACCTCGACGGTGCTTCCAAGGTCGACGCGTGGGTCTCCCTGGCCGGGCCCAACCACGGCACCGAGACCGCACGCTGGTGCGGCGGTGCCCCCTGCGTGGAGATGCGGCCAGGATCCGCCTTCCTCAACGCCCTCAACGCCGGTGACGAGACCCCCGGCACCCCCCGTTACGCCACCTGGAGCTCGCCCTGCGACAGGATCATCAACCCCGCGAGCAGCGTTGCCCTTACCGGAGCCGTCAACACCACGACCGCCTGCCTCGACCACATGGGACTGCGCACCGACCGAACGGTCTACGGCCAGGTCAAGGCACACATCCGCTAGGCACCGTCGACGGACCGCCCCCTTGCCGGCCGCGCGCCGCCGCCCGGTCGATCCCCGCGGCGGCGTGTCGGCCGTGGCGGTCTGCCCAGGGTTTGCGGCCGTCACGATGCCGGGCGCCGCTACCCGCGTGCCCAGCCCTTGCCGCCTGCCGCGGCCCGGTTTGCCCCCGTGATCAGCCGGTTCGGTTGTAGTCGCTGATCGGCGCCGCGGTCTGGTCGCGGTCCACCGGCCGTACTGCGTCTTGCCTCGCGACAAGGCCGGCCCACTCCCGGCCCCGCCTTCCCTCGCCCCCTCCGGCCGGTCCGTGGGCTGGGCGCTGAACAGGTGTGGCTCGTGTTCGTGTAGGGGTGTGATCGTCGGGCCGTTCATGATGACGCGCACTTTGACCCGCGGACGTGTTGTGGAGGGTGGCTCTGCTGGAGGCTGCCCTGACGGCATCCCCGGCCTGGGCCGGCGGCGTCGGAAACTTCCTGTCCCCGGCCTTCGGCACGAACTGCAACAACCACCACGGCGTCCGGGCTGACGGGGCCACCGCACGGCACCGGAGCATCTACCGGCAATCTTCCGGGGCTCCCCATTTTGGGAGCCCGTTCAACCAATGCGGCAGCGCCGACCTGCTGCCGACGGGCCTCCCCGGCGCCACAGGATCCGGCAGAAACAGCACATCCCGTCACCGACCTCCTCAGCGGCAGCCTCCTGGGCGCTGGCGGCCTCGGCTGAGCAGTGAAGTTCGATGCTCCGTCACCAGATGAGTGGGAGTCCGCGTTGGTCAGCATCACCAACTTCGGGCACCGGGTACGCACGGCTCCCCTGGGCGTGCGTCGAGGTACGCGCGCAGCCTTTCAGGCTATGCGGGGTTATGCGGTGGCTGTGTTCTGGCTGGGGGTGTGTGCGGTGAGGGCGTGGGCGGCGGTGGGGTGGGCGGGTAGCAGGGTGTCGAGGCCGGTGAGGTTCAGCATTCGTTGCAGGCGGTCGGGGACGGCGGCGAGGACCAGGGTGCCGTCGGCGGCTTTGGCGCAGCGGAAGATGCCGACCAGGGCGTTGAAGCCGGAGGAGTCGCAGAAAGTGACGGCCTGGAGGTCCAGGATCAGGTGCCGGTGGCCTTGTTCGATCAGGGCGAGTGCCTGGGTGCGCAGGTGGGGGGCGGTGTCGATATCGAGTTCCCCGGCGAGATGAGCGAGGGCGAGGTCGCCGTCGGTGTGCTGTGCGGTGAGGCGGAAGTCGGTCACGGTCGGCTCTCCGGCATCTCGCCGGCGGGGGCGATGGAGTGGGCGGTGGCAGTGGCGGTGAGGCCGTCCGCGATATCGGTGAGGGGGACGGACAGGGCCAGCAGGGCGACATCGTCGCCGGCCCCGTGGGGCATGGTGTCCAGGAGGCCGACGGTGTCCTCGATGACCGCCGCCGCGCTGACGGGTGCGGTGCGGGCGGCAAGGAAGCGGGTCAGGCCCTCTTCGCCGATCATTTCACCGCCCAGGGTCCGGGCCTCGGTCAGCCCGTCCGAATACAGGAGCAGTCCCTCGCCCGGGGCAAGGTGGAGAGTGTGGGAGGCGAAGTGCGCCTCGGCGAGCGCGCCGATGAGCATGCCTCCCTTGAGCTGCACCGCTTCCACCGCCCCGGAGTCGCGCAGGTGGAAGGCCGGGGGGTGCCCGCCGGTGGCCACCGTCACGGTGAACCCGTCCTTCTCGTGCGGTGCGAGGACGCCGAAGACGGCGGTGCAGAACCGGGTGCCGACCGCCGGGTCCAGCAGCAGCGCCGTGTTCAGCGAGGTAAGAACCACGTCGGGGTCCGGGTCGATGAGGGCTGCGGCGCGCAGGGTGTAGCGGGTCAGAGAGGTCAGGGCTGCGGCTTCGGGGCCCTTGCCGCACACGTCTCCCAGGAAGAACGCCCACCTCTTGCCGCCGAGGGGGAAGACGTCGTAGAAGTCGCCGCCCACGTTCTGGGGGGAGGCGGTGGCGTAGTGGCAGGCCAGCTCCAGCCCCGGCACCACGGGCAGCGCCGGCGGCAGCAGGGTCCGCTGGAGCGTGGAGGCGAACGCCTCGATGGCGCTCTTGTCCCGCTCCGCGCGCTGCCGCGCCTCCTCCTGCTCCCGGCGGCGTTCCTGCTCGGCGCGCAGGGCGTTGAGCGCCGACAGGCGCACCTCCAGCTCGTCGAGCACGATCGAGGCCAGGTCCGCGAGGGTGGCGGTGTCGTCCTCGGTGATCAGGCGGGGCTTGGTGTCGAGGATGTTGACGGTGCCCAGCCGGTGCCCGTCACGGGTGGTGATCGGCGCGGCAGCGTAGAAGCGGACCCCCATGGGCCCGGTGACCAGAGCGTTGGTGCAGGCAACCGGGTCGGTGAGAGTGTCCGGGATCACCAGGGCCTCGTCGGCCAGGACCGCCGAGCCGCACAGCCCCGGCTCGCGGCCGATCTCGCTCACGCCTTCCAGACCGTGGGCGGCCTTGAACCAGATCCGGTCCTCGTCCACGATCGTCACGCTCGCCACCGGCACCTTGAACAGCCGGGCCGCCATCGCCGCGACACGGTCGAACGCGCCGTCCGGCGGGGTATCGAGGATGTCGTAGCGGCGCACCGCTTCCATCCGGGCCGCCTCATCCACGGCACTGAGCGCCTCCCGCCCCGGCGTGCCTGCCGGGCTGGTCGCGTGTCCCGCTTGCGGCATCGTCTGCATCTCCTTGCCGCGCCGGCGTCGGTGCCGACGACTGCGGCAGCCTAGACCAACTTCCACTGGTCAGGACAGAAGGCGAAACGATCAATGCGCGCGAAGCGCATGCCCCAACCGACAAACCCCCTGAGATGGAACAGTGCGCCCACCTCTGCCGCCCTGCAGTCCGGTAGGCGTGGGGCCACGATCCGAAACCCAGCTCAGCCGTGTGTGCGCCTTGCTCGATGAGACGGCGAAGCCCGCCAAGAAGTACCGATCCCCGGTGGGGCCCTCGCCCCGCACATGCTCAAAGAGCGGGTCTCTTCCCCGAGCGCGCCGAGCTGCATCAGGACCACCCGGGCTTCATCGCCGGCGACGAGCTTGAGGCGGGTGGTGCTGGCGGCGTCCAGGAGTACGCCGAGGAAGTCTTCGTCGTCCAGGTCCATGCACGGACCACGCTGTGCCGCGGCCACCGGTCACCACCGCGGCGCCGGCCTGCGGCGGCTGCCTATCCCCGCCGGGGCCTGGTTGTCAGTGCCCGTCCGTAACGTCGAAGAGCGAAGAGGCTGGAGCGGCCGGCCCCGTCGGAATGGAGTACCGGCCATGGGCGAGATCAGCGTAAGCAGACAGCACCTGGACCGGCTGCCCGCCGACAGCACGGGCACCTACGGCGCCTCCCGTCACGAGGCCTTTGCGGAACTCGCGCGACGCACCGCGGCTGCGCCCTGCTACCGAGTTCCTTCCGCTGCTGGCCCAGGCCGCGGACCGGGCGTTGCTCCGGTTCTCCCGTGCGGATCTTCAGGAACAGGCGGCAGCGATGAGCAGGGGTGAGCTGTACGCGCTGCGCGTGAGCGTGACCTGACCTGCGAGACCCCTGGACGACGGGTGCGCGGCCTGGCCGCGGGCAGCCGGACCGTGAGGACGGCGTGCACCGCCCTCCCGTGCCGATGCGGAGACCCCTGAATCTGTCCGTTGGAGGAAGCCATGCCCGCACCCCACGCCGCGTATGCCGTCACAGCCGTTGCGATATCGACCGGCGTTCTGGTGGCCCGCTGGTGGGCAACCAGAACGATCAGGGGCAGAAGCACCGGGCCCAGCGCGGCCCGGGCTCCATGGCGTCGGACCTTGCCCGCTTCCGACGCCGGTGACCGTGCCACCGATCCGCACCCCCGGCTCCTCGGCCTGACGGCCGACCCTGCGCGCCGTGCAACCGACGCCGGGCTGGACCGCCACTGGAGGAACCTCAGTGCGTTCGCCCCGAACCACGTCTCAAGCCGTCGCTACGAACAGCCCTAACGGGCGGGGGCTGCAATGATCAAAAGTTCCGAACGTTTGAAACCTCCGGCGCGGTGAAGACGGTTGTTAACACCGGCTTTATTCATCGAGGTAGGAGAAGCGCATGGGCATCATCGCCTGGATCCTGATCGGACTGCTCGCGGGTTTCATCGCCAAGGCCCTCATGCCGGGCAAGGACCCGGGCGGCGTCATCATCACCATGCTCATCGGCATCGCCGGCGGCCTGCTCGGCGGCTTCCTCGGCAAGGTCATCTTCGGCGTCGACTCCATCGACGGCTTCTTCGACGTCTCCACGTGGATCGCCGCCATCATCGGCTCGGTCATCCTCCTCGCCATCTACCGACTGGTCACCGGCAACAAGCGACACCACAGCCACGCCTGAGCGACCCAGCCCCACCCTCGGATGGAAACGGCCCCGCTTCTTGCGAAGCGGGGCCGTTTCGCCTCCCGACAGACCCAGGCCGCTGTCTCCTCAGAATGCGGCCCAGCGGACAGGCACGCGGCCTGCTGTGGTTCCTCATTCTGGGCTTTCGCGTTCCTGACGGCCTCCATGGGGGCCAAAGCCCACTACCGGCGCGGACGCGACGAACACTCCGGCTGGCACGCCGCCGCCCAGCGCAATCTCTTCAACCGGTTGCTCGGCCAGCTCTACCACTGCAGGGCGGCCGAACAGGACGAGACCGATCAAGCCGGAGGTGGCACCCAGGGAGCCAGGCGTTCCCCGACTGCCAGATTCTCGCGCCAGTGGAACCGGTGCAGGAAGGGAAGCTGGAACGCCTCCCATGCCGTTATCGACGCCTGCGGCAAGCACCTGTCGGACATCACCGTCAGGGGAAAACCGGCAGCACACACGCTCGCGGTGCTGCCTTGCAGACCCTGCCCTGGTTCGGCCGGAACTGGCTTCCGAAGATATGACTGCCTTGACGGTCGGCCATCGCTGTTGAAGCCTCGGGTTGCGGTACATGAAGCCGCGCTTCCCAGAGAGGAATTCACGGCCATGGAGCCGACGAAGGAGCAGCAGGCTGCCCGTGAGGTGTTCGCCTCCGGCCGGGACCTGGCGCTATTGAACTTGATTGGGTGATGTCGGAGCTGTTCGCCTGACAGCTTCCGGACCGTTCCGGTAGCTGTGGGTTGTGAGGTACGCGCAGGGCGG